>JBBRRG010000045.1:0-9807 GCA_038200895.1 Candidatus Nitrosocosmicus sp.
TTTAATTTAGTATTGAGATTTTCAAATATGGGTTCTCCTTGTATATCAAAAATTGTTTTTAATTTATTACTCAAATAAAGATCTCCTATCTATCTTAAATCCTCTAAATTATCTTCATTATAAGTACCTTTAACAGACAAAGGTTTTCTTCCAATAAATCCTTCATCTTTCCCGTGCCAAAATCTTATCTTTTCTTCTCCTATCTTCCAACATAGCCATACCTCTTCATTAAATCTTTTAGATGGAAAATCTAATAGCCCCTCATCAACACTTTTGATTAGAATGTCAAATTCTTCTATTTCTTCTATTTCTCTATATAGGGAGGATATTATTTTGTTTAGCTCTTTTTTTTTATCAAAAAATAATATAAATGATTTATATCCATTTATAATACTATTTATCTCATTCTGAATTATTATAATTTCATTTCTTTTATCTATAATTTTATTAAATCTTCTTTTGATTTCAGGTAAAATTTCATTTGCTTGATCTGGAGTATAGAAGTTAAACATTTTTTATTATATGCAAGAATAATATTTATTTTTATATAATTTATTTTAATAGTATTGGAAAAATTTTAAAATTTTTAATACTATAGTGTATATGTGGAAAGCAATAATAATAAATTTAACGCAGATAATGGGAAAAAGTATTCAGAAATAAGTATTATACAAAATAAGGAAAATTTAATCAAAAATCATAATTACAATTCTGTAATTGATTCATTAAATGCATTAGAATTTGCTTTTTATAATACTCGTCCAGACAAAATAATAAAAAAAAATATATGTTTCAATTCTCAACTTACAATAAAAGATCTATACAGCCATCATAAATCATTCTCGCTTGATGATAAAAATAAACTCTTTGTTATAAGTGTTGGAAAGGCATCTGTAAAAATGCTAGATGGTCTTTTGGAAATTCTTAAAGAAAAAATAAAAAAAATTATATTAATTCTTCCAAAAGGACAAACTTTTGATCATGGCTATTTTGAAAATATCTTCTTAAATAAAGATAAAATAATTATAGTGCAATCTTCACATCCAATTCCGGATAATGATAGTTTGAATGCATCCGAACAAGTTATACGATTATTAAAACAAACAACGAATTATGACATGGTCATTTTTTTGATATCAGGTGGTGCATCTTCATTAATAGTTTCTCCATTGAATGATCTGACAATACGTGATAAAAAAACTATAAATCGTTTCTTATTAATGTGTGGTGCGAATATTCGAGAAATTAATATCGTCAGAAAACATTTATCAAAAATTAAAGGTGGAAATATTTTAAAATATATAGATAATAAATGTTGTGTTATAGGTTTAATTCTTTCTGATGTGGTTGGTGATTATTTGGATACAATTGGATCGGGTTTGACCAGTTTTGATGATTCAACATTTTTTGATGCTAAATGTGTTTTGGAGAAATATTCTCTTTTAAATATAAATAATAATTCCATGAAAAAGATCAAAGAGACAATAAATCTAGGTATTATCTCTAAATTGCCTGAAACATTGAAATTTAAGGAGTATATTGAAAGAGATGTCCATAATTTTATAATTGGCAACAACCATGGATTTTGTAATTTCTTGATACATTATTTAAGCAAACTAAAATATGATATTAAATATTTTGTTCCTAATTATGATAAACAATTATTTGAATTCATTAAGGATTCCAAATATTTGATTGAAAATTATTTGATGGGGAATAGTTGTATTTTGATTGGTGGAGAAATCACTAGTACAATTAATAAAAAAAAAATAGGGATGGGTGGAAGAACTCAAGAATCTTTATGCTATCTACTCGATTATTTTTGTAATAATCATTATAATGATTATTCTATCATATTCATTGGTACCGATGGTATTGATGGAAATTCTAAAGCAGCAGGTGGTATAATCACACCAAAAACTATCGATTTTTTAAAAAGAAAGCAGATTGATATTCGGGAGTATATTAAATGCCATGATTCATACAATTTACTTTTGCAACTTCATTCCAATATTTTTACTGGATATACAGGCACAAATTTTAATGATATATATCTATTTGTGAGAAAATAATAGAAAATTGACCTTAATTTAATTAATTATTTTATTGTCCAATCTATAGGTATGTCTTGATATAAGCCGTTTGGTAATATTCTCCTGATGGAAATAGGTAAAGTTTTTCTATCTAATTCGTATTTGGCTATCATTATGGTATCGGTTAATTCGGTTGGAATTTTGCATAAAGTAGGAGCTCCTAGAGATAATTGCAATGATCTAGCTCCTGTAATTCTTGCTTTTTCAAACCTTGTAAGTCTAGGGGGACCTATAATAATCTTATTATCTTTTGAAAAGATTTCTTTGAGTTTAAATTCACTTTCAGCGTCATATATTTTATATTCTTTCTTTTCGTTTGTGGTCTCATTTTTGGCTTCTAGTGTAGTATTCTCACCATCTATATTTTCTGTATTTTGAATTTCATCCAATTCATCTTCATTTTTTTTGGTAGTTGATTTCTTTTTTGTCCTTTTAACAGCCACTGTTATGAAAAGTCATTAAAATATATAATTAAATGTTGCTGAAAGTTCATATTTATAAACTTTTATAATTAATACATGACTAAAGAGATAATTAGTGTATCAAGAATACCTATAATAGTAACACTAAATAATGAAGTAAAGATTGATGGAGAATTAATAAGACATCTTTCTCCATTGACTATAAAAAAAATACTAAACATTTTACCTATTAATCAGTTAATTAATAATTTTCAAAATAAAGTTATTCAGGTAAAAGTAGATTTGGATATAGGCGTAGAAAAGCCCCAAAATAGATTCAAAAGGGGTGATATTGCCTTTGCCCCAATATCTAATTCTATATATATTTTTTTAGCAGATTATAACAATAACCAACCATTGAGCCATGTCGGTTTTATTAAAATTGATGCCTTGGATAAACTTGCAAAAACAAAAGCAGGAGATGTACTTTCTATCCAAAGGATTTTATGATTTTCTATTTTATTTTATTCTGTAGTAAATTTTATGTCCACTATATCCTCCTACACTTTTAATTATATTTTTATTCTCGAGACTTTTTATAAAATTATTCGCCACGGATATCTTTACACCTAATGTTCTTGCTAATGCATGAATAGTAATAGCTTTCATCGAACCAATAGCTTTCATTCCTTGATTTTCTTCAATTAATACGGATAGCTTTTGTTTTTGTGGCGCTTTGGAAGGGGAGGATTTTTTTATTTCTTCTTTTTTTGTATTTTTATCATCTTGTGATTTAGATGCATTTGATTGAGTAGGTTTCTTTTTATTGCCACCCATTATTGATTAATTTACTTTATCATAATTTATATCTTTAAGAATCTATTATATTATCTTTGATTATTTGAGTTAGGTTTTATCTTTAGAGTTATTTTATAACTAGTTAGAATGTCCTTGCATCTATTCCTGATTGTTACTTCTGTTACCCCGGCAAGCTTAGAGATATCCATCTGTAGGATATTTACTCCAAGTAGTATCGATGATAAATAGAGATAAGCTGCCGCAATGCCATTTGGTGATTTTCCATCAGATAATAGATGATTTTCAGTTTTTTTTGCTATTTCTAAAGCAAGTCTTTCAATTTTTGTGTCAAAATTTGACAAATTTGCTAATTTCGATATATATTGACTGATACTTATTACCTGAATATTGGATATCCTTTGATAATGATTTATTTGTGATTCATGGATATTTTTTATTTGACCGCTATTATCATACATCTCATTTGTTTTTTTTATTTCATATTGTTGTTTTTTAATATATTCTTCTTCTCCATAGATTAATACAATCGATCTATAATACTTTGAAGAAAGTTTTAGGTTTCCATGATAATCTTCATTATTACTACAAATTTTTAGAATGTCACTTAAAGACCTTATTATGGAGCAAATTTTACATGCAAAAAATATTACTGCGACTGCCATACATATGGATGACTTTCCCTTTGTATCATATTTATTTTCATAAATTCTGTATACCAATGCAGCTGTTTCACAAACTACATTTGGAAATGAAGCCGCAGAACAAATTTCATTTATTTTAGTTAATACATTAGATAATCTTCTTTCCTTGGAATTTGAGATTCTTATGATTGTATTCCACTTCCTTAAACTCGTGATTGTTTTTTTTACTTCATCATTAAACCCTTTTCCGGTATAGTCCTTTCCTTTACAGTCTATTTCTGTATGTAACCCAAAATCGTGATATGATACACTGTTAAATCCACTTGCTCTTGTATTAATCTGATTATTATTCGAATTATTACTATAACCCTCATGTCCATAATCTTCCACCTGCTCTTCTATCACATATCCACAAGCACTACAAATGAGTTCTCCTTTTATATTATCATGGATAATGGTTGCATCACATTCTGGGCAGTTGTTCTTATAATTTAATCTATTATACATTATTTCGACTACTACCTTTTTTTGTTTCTTTTTATTTTTATTTTTGAATTATGTGTTTTTGCTCTATAGTTTTTTTTTAAATTCTCATCGATGTACACTTTGGTCCCTGTGAATTTGTTTCTTTTTTGTATAAAAGGGATAATCGATGCATATGGTGAATGAATTGGACCTAATAATTCGGAAATCTTACCGATTTTCTTTTCTTGGTCATCAGATACGTTAAGACCTGGTTTTATAGACGTTTTATATTTGTCAATTCTAACAATTAACCTTCCACTCTTTGAAAAATGTAAAATCTCTCCCACTAGTTCCATGGACAAATGTATATTCCCTTTGACTTACATTCTATTATGTCAAATAAAGCTATCCATTTGATAAATTATAATTAGGTATCATTAGATAATCTGAGGTCATGACGGGATTTGAACCCGCGACCTAAGGTTTACAAAACCTTCGCTCTGCCAGGCTGAGCTACATGACCATAAATTTATTATCAATTCATTGGAGTAATTAAAAGCTTTTGTATTTATTGCTCTGTATTTTATTTAATCAACTATGAATGAATTAAATACGATTAAAAATAATAAATTTATAGCTATTGTTAACATAGAAAATAAGAGTTTCCTTAATGATCCAGAGGGAGAAACCATATTAAATGATCTTCTTCTAAAAGAGGGCTACCATGATGTTTTGTCTGTAAGAACTATTAAATCTTTGAAAATTGAAATAGTTGCAAAAAATATCGAGGATGCTAAAATGAAAATAAAAAAAATGTGTGATAATCTGAGAATTTACAATCCAATTGTAAGTGACTGTGAAATCATAATCAAAAATAATTAGTGCTTAAAAAAAGATATAAACTAAAGATGCTTATTAAATATTTTATTAATAATAATGAAAGATTATGAGAGTATTATTGTATGGTTAGACTATTATAATAAAGGTCTATCTCGAAATAAAGGACGGAGAATTTCAAAATCATTAGCCATATATGATCCTTTAATTTCTGAATTGATAGAAGCAGCTGTTTCATTAGGATATGATATTCCCAAAGATCAAATCAATGATAGTGCTAGGTTTCCACGTAGGCCTCATATAAAGTCTGGATATGTTATGATATCTAAAAACAATATTTTAAAAAATAAAATATTGAAAAATATTGCTGAAAAAATGATCCATAATCGATCAAAGCAAAAAAATAAATGAGAATATTGTTATTTAGGATTTATTTAAAAATATTAATATTCAGGTTAGAGTATATAAAATATATTGTGTATTTTTTTGATAAGGATGCTAATTAGACAAAGGGATCAATAATAATTGACTACTGAAAATATTGAAAAAAATGACTTTCTAGAGAAAAATAATAATGGTAATTCAAATAATGCTATCTCTAAAATTAATTCTGAAAAAAATGAACACTCTGGCTTTTCAAATATTACAATGGATTTTGAAGAAAAATTAGAAAAACAGATTTTATTATCTATACCTCCTGAGGCTCAAATAACATGTGCCAAATTTGAAGGGACGAATATTGCTCTTTACTCCAAAAATCCTGAGTTTTCATTAACCGAATTAACACTTCATCTATCTGCTTTATCAAAATCATTAAAAAAGAGATTTATAATAAGAACTGATCCGAGTATTCGTTTAACTGAGAATGAATCCCGATTAGCGATAACTAAAATATTACCCAAAGAAATATCGGTATCCGTAATATTTTGTGACGAGGCAACAGGTGAGGTTGTTTTGGAAGTAAATAATCCTGAGGGTATAACTCCTGATATTTTCTTAAAGATAGCTAAGGTTACAGGTTGGATAACTCATACAAGGCGTTCACCTCATATACCATCTAATAGTATCAAAAATATACATTCTACTTTAAAATCTTCTTCAAAAGATAGACAAATTTTTTATCAAATTTTAGGAAAAAGAATTTTTCGTCCCATTCTACTATCTAATGGTCTTATTAGCCCTGAAGAAAATTTAAATAAAGGAAATACTGGTAAAAATGATTTAATTAAACCAAATTATTTGGATAAAAATCTAAGGAATTATAATATTGGACCTTCATCTAACTATCTATATAACAATCTCAAGGAAGTTTTAATCTACTGTCTGGGAGGTGTGAAGCAAGTGGGTCGATCTTGTTTTGTTGTAGTGACACCTGAAAGTAAAATCATGTTGGACTGTGGAATAAATCCTGGAGAAAATCAAAGCTATACTGCTTATCCACGAATTGATTGGTTTAATTTTAATTTAGAAGAACTTGATGCAATAGTTATTAGTCATGCTCATATAGATCATCAAGGGTTTTTACCTGCCCTCTATAAGTTTGGATACAAGGGTCCAGTATATTGTACTGAGCCTACTTTGCCTTTGATGAATTTATTACAAATGGATTCTGTTAAAATTAGTAAAAGTAATGGAACATATCTTCCATACGAACTAAGAGATGTAAATGAAATAATTAAACATTGTATACCAATACCCTACGGAAAACCTACGGATATCTCACCTGATATTACCATAACACTAAATAATGCCGGTCATATTATGGGTAGCGCAACAGTTCATATTAATATTTCTGGAACCCATAATATTTTATATACCGGGGATTATAAATACGCAAAAACTCAGTTATTAGATAGCGCAATTTCAAATTATCCTCGTGTAGAGACCATTATCACAGAGAGTACATATGGGTCAAGTAATGATATAATGCCTGAGCAGTCTACGGTTTATAACACGTTTACTGAAAGTATTAATCATACATTAAAACAAGGAGGTAAAGTTTTAATTCCCGTCCCGGCTGTCGGTAGAGCTCAAGAAATTATGCTTGTTTTAGATAGAGAGATGCGTGAAGGGCGGTTAATTGAATCACCGATTTTTATAGAAGGAATGATTTCAGAAGCAAGTGCTATTCATATGTCTTATGCTCATTATTTAGGATACGAGGTTAGAAAATCAGTATTTCAAGGCCTAAACCCATTCCTATCATCTTATTTTACCTTTATAAATGGTCTTAGTAAAAGAGATGAAGTTTTTAATGATGATTCCCCATCAATTATTATGGCTACCTCTGGAATGTTAGAAGGTGGCCCTTCGGTAGAATACTTCAAAGAGATTTCTCCAAATCCTAGAAACAAAATAATTTTTGTATCATACCAAATAAATGGGACTTTGGGAAGGCGGGTCCTTGATGGGACTATATCAGAAGCAAGTATGGTTGATAAAAATGGAAAAATGAAAGTTGTTCCGGTGAGATGTTCAAAGCAAAAAATTGATGGGTTCAGTGGACATAGCGATTTCAATCAAATATTATCTTTTATTTCAAAAATTAAACCAAAAAGAGTGTTGGTAAATCATGGGGAAAAATCAAAATCAGAGAATATTGCTAGTGCCGTATATTCAAGATTAAGAATAAGATCTAGTGTACCCGATAATCGGGAAATAATAAAATTGAGGTAATTTTCGATAGGTTTTTTTCCCATGTTTGATGTTTAAAGATGATCCTATTTGGCAATAAGATATAGATGTATTAACTGTAATATTGTATTAAGTGGGGAAGGTGCGTCGAGACATTATTTGGCTAATCCTGAACATAAATTAGAAAAACTTCCGCCTCCTCCGAAACCCACTAAACCCTCTTCTTTTGAGTAAATCCTCTTTTTTATTCAGCTAGTCTTAATATTATTCTCGGATGCTTTCTAAAGCTGAAACTACTTGCCAAAGAGAAGTTCTAATATGTGATTGCATTTGAGGATTTTGAGTTACGCCATCCAACATACTAATAGCATTCGCTGCTCTCACTGAAATACTACCTCCTTTCTCATCCTTTAGAATCATTAATACCTCTCTAATCATGTTTCTAATGTTCCTTTGTATATTACTATTCTTGGTTAATGCATCAAGAGTTATTGTTGCATTATTTAACCTTTCTAAATTTTCCTTTTGTTTTAATTCTTTCTTTGTTGCTGTCAATACGCATCACACATATTAAAAACGACACAAATCATATTAATAGCTTTATTTATAGAAAGTTAAGTATTGTCTGATATTGTGAATATTTTAGATTTAATAGAGCATGTGTCATATTTTTCAATTGAAAAAGCGGGAATTAAATGGTAAATAGATTCCTATTAGTATTTATATTTTGGTTATTAGGATTTATCGGTGGATTAATAGCATATTTTATTTTGCCTTTAATATCTAATTTTATCAAATCATTTATTCCAAATCTTTTAACTAAATTTTTTCTAGAAGCATTAATTGCTGGAATAATTGGTTCAGGAATAAGTACCGTTGCAATTCTTTTTTGGGCATGTAAATCATCCAAAGAATTTTAATCTTTGAACGCCTCAAAATTTTTTATTATTTTATACAATTAAATAAAAAAAACTTTGATTGATCATGTTTATTGAAATTCTATTTGGTTTTTTTATTTCATTGGTTGCTGGTATTATTGGTTCTATGGTGGGAATAGGAGGAGGTATAGTTATCTCGCCTTTTTTATCTTATTTTAATTATTTACCTTCGCAAATTGCTTCTACTAGTTTGATGTCTGTTTTATCAACAAGCTTGTCTTCGTCTTTTATTTATTATAAAAAGAAATTAGTTTCTAATAAAATAGGTTTAATTCTTTCAGTTTCTTCTATACCAGGAACTTATTTTGGTGTCCTAGTTTCAAAATTATTTTCTTTATCTGAATTTAAGATTTATTTTGCATTTATTTTAATAGGAACATCGTTTTATTTAGTTTTTAAATCAAGATTAAAAAAAGATAGTCTTTTAATTTCTACTTCTGATACCAATATTGATAAATCTAATTTATTTAATTTCAGATTTTATCTAATAGTTATATCTTCATTTTTTGCAGGAGTATTATCTAGTAGCTTTGGAATAGGAGGAGGAATTATTTATGTTCCATCTCTAATAATACTTTTAGGGTTCAACATGAATCAGGCTGCTGCAACTTCTCAATTTATACTATTATTTACATCACTGTCAGGTCTCACAATTTATATTTATTATGGCTATCCTGACTATTCCATGGGCTTTATTCTTTCAATAGGTTCGTTGTTAGGTGGCATAATAGGTTCTAAAATGTCTCCAAAAATCTCTTCAAATCTTTTACAAAAAATATTTTCGGTTATTTTAATAGTTGTTTCAATAAAATTACTTTACGACGGATTTATCTTAATTTAATTATTTTCTCTTTTTCTTTAGATGAAATATGGATGGTAACAAACTATTAATTTTGAGCATTGTGTTTTTGATTTATTGATAAATTTGGCTATACTAATTACAGGTAGAGGTACTAACATGAGTGCTATATTAAATGCT
>JBBRRG010000046.1:0-9311 GCA_038200895.1 Candidatus Nitrosocosmicus sp.
CATATTTTATTTATCATGTTAAATCCAGGTTTTAGTTTGTTTAATTAACCTTTTCAAGCGCTATTTTAAACAAAGTATAAAGTTTCGATATATTGGATTATTATGATAATCGTATTCTTTTTCTATAGCGCTTGATGTGGCCGTTATTGATATATCTACACATATAAAGATATTTTTTTAATAATTAAACGCACTAGATCTTTGATTTAAATCATGTTAAGTAAAGCATACTGGTGTCAAAATCAACAAAACCCTCTAAAGAGGATCAAAAAAACCTAGAAGAAAAACTTGGAGAGGTACTAGGCCTCGAGAGAGCAGCTCAAAAAGCAGTAACAGAATTAAATTCTATGAAATTATTAGATTCAAGTTCAAAAAAAGAGGTAATAGGTATGAAAGATGAAGCAAATTCCCATGAAGAGCAGATAATACAATTGATTTCGGATATCTCAAAGGAAAATGAAGCAGTGAAAATAGACCAAGATAGTATCGAAGAAACTGCAAAAGAAACAGAAAAGAAAGCTGTTAAAATGATGAAAACATATTTAGGAGAAGATCCAGACTCATCAGAGGCGATAGAATTCTTAGCTATAGCTGAAGGTGCAGAAGTGATTCATTACGAAGTTTTAAATGCGATAAGCAAAAACTTTAAAATTAAAGAATTATCAAATACAGTTAGTTCTATTTTAAAGGAAGAACAAAAACATCTACAGCTTTGTATAGATTTAGCAAAAGAAAGCGTTTCTTAAGATAAAAGATCAAAAATAAAATATAAAAAAAATATGTATAAGAATAGGTAATCCCTATTCGAATACTTTAAACTAAGGCGATAATAGAATAATTTCACATTTAATTCTATTTGTATAATAAAGAATTTGGATTTTATTATAGCATAAATTAATAAATTAAATATACTTTCAATACTTAAATAATAACATAAATTACTAATTCCATGAAAATTTTAAAAACATTTAAAATTAATGATTATTATGAGGATATAAAAAAACCACAATATGTAAAAATGCCTAAAGGGACACAAATAATAGGATACAGAGACTGTATAGGGGAATCGTTAATTTTTTGTTTGATAGAAGATTCTGAAAAAAAAGACGAAATTAGAATTTTAAAATGGATATCTATTGATGAATTGGTGGATCCTAAATATACATGCATTGGTATAAAATCTCGGCAAAATGTTTGTCTATTTGATACAAATGAAATTCAACCTCACATTTAATGAAAAGCATATTAAAAAATATCAATTTTAAAAGATTTAGAATAACCACTCAATAAAGTATCATAATACCTTTAATGATTATAAATGCGGGCAGATGAAATACAGAAGTGAATAAGGATATATCTTTTATTGTAGATTATCACGAAAAAACAAAACATTCAGAAATCAGCGTCATGAATTCACCACACTATTTGGATTGGGATAACCGTCCAAATCCTTTTAAAATATATATCGAATTACCAACAATACCCCTTCCAGTTGATTTTACTACGCCGTCTATGAATGCAATTATGGCAATTAGCAAATTATACTCTCAATACAAACTATTTAATACACAAGATAAAACCATTAGGACCGACATATCTAAAACTAAAGAAGTTGATAGGACCAAAAACAATTTCAATACTTTGACTTTTAAAGATTTAGCTGCAATGCTATTCTTTTCGGCTGGAATTACCAGAGAAGTTAAATATAATAACAATTCTTTTTATATGAGAGCTGCATCAGCTACAGGAGCACTTTATCCAATTGAAATATACATAGTTTGTAAAAATCTCCATCCTGATCTACAAGCTGGAATCTATCATTTTAATCCTGCCCAATTTAGCCTTACAAATATTCGTAAAGGTGATTATAGGAATTCATTAGCATCGATAGCAGCAGATAATCAATACATATTAAATTCACCCCTCACAATAATATTCACATCTCTTGCATGGAGAAATGCATGGAAATATCAAGATCGTTCATACAGACACTGGTATTGGGATGCTGGAGTAATAGCAGCAAATCTTATTGCAACAACCTCGTCAATGGATATTAATACACGATTAATTATGGGATTTATAGACGATCAAGTCAATTCTCTTTTAGCATTAGAGAAAGAAAAAGAAGCATCGATAGCAATGGCAGCTATTGATTTTGAATCTATCCATAACTTGAAATATGAAATTAATAATCCAGAAATAGAAAAGGATTCGGATATATCCTATCCAAAAATTATCCCCATATCAAAACAAGAAATACAATTTCCGCTTATTTGGAAAACTCATGAAAGCTCAAAACTTTTCAGCTGGAACGAGACGAAAGAGTGGATAAATTCAGGGCTATCTCAAATACATAGTTTTCATTCTTCGGAAGAAGCCCCACCACAACAATACAAAGGCCAAATATTAAAAAGACAAGATTTGTCAAATGAATACCAAATTTCAGATATTCCAAGCATAGGTGAAATAATATTAAGACGAGGATCAACACGGAAATTTGCTAGATCCTCAATACCGCTCCTAACTCTTTCAAGTATTATCTACAATTCAACAAGAGGTATACCAATAGATTTTAAGCAAGACGCAGAAACACTGATTGATATTTATTTAATTGCCAATGATGTTGAAGGTCTAGATGTAGGAGGATATTTCTACAATCGAAATCATAATTCACTAGATTTAATAAAAGATAAGATACCAAGAGATATATCAGGATATTTATGTTTGGGTCAGACTCTGTTTAGCGATGCAAGTGTAGTTTTATTCTTGATGACCAATTTAAATAAAATTATGGAAACTTTAGGTAACAGAGGGTATAGAGCATCTCAATTCGAAGCAGGTATTATTGCAGGAAAAATATACCTATCAGCTTATGCTCATGGAATAGGTGCATCAGGATCTACATTCTATGATGATTTAGTAACAAACTTCTTTTTGCCTCATTCACAGGAAAAAAGTACAATGATAGCAGTAGGTATAGGAAATCCCTCGTATAAATCACGATCTGGTAAAATATTGCAAGTAAGATTTAAAAAAGAACAGTTAATGAGATAGTACCTATCAGAAATAATAATTAATTAACAAATTTCTCTTTTAATATACTTTTTTTCCAAGATTAAAAATATTTAACTTATAAAAGTATATCTTTTAATTTAATAAACATATGTTATTGTATTGTAAGGGATATATTAAATTGAGTAAACATTTTGATATTAAAACCCTTGTTATCCTTGATTCAACAATAATTGGAGGATTTCTAATATTACTTACAATATCTTCTTTTTCTCCTTCTGAATTTCCTAATCGTTCTGTTTTTGTATCTATTGCAGTTATAATAGTAATTTTTTTTTCTACAGCATGTTTTTTTAGTTTACATAATAAAATTGATAATGCTATAAAATTTAGTAAGATAGGATTTGTATCAATTATTGCATTCATGATATTCATAGGAACAGCAAATGTGATAAATATCATTGATCCCACTATATGGTCTAAAGAACCCATTATATCCAAAATCGCTAAAAATAATAGCACTATAACCAGCAGTAATAATCATGAAAACATCAATAGTAATAAGATCCATAAGTCATAAGCATAAACAGGTTTGCATCTTGATTTCATCTATAAATTTAAATATTTTTGATGTTAGAAAAATTTATGGCAAGACTTGTAAAAAAAGAAGATAGAGGCCCTATGGCAGTAAAAATAGACAATGTTAGTAAATGGATATGTATGTGCGGCTTAAGCAAAAATCAACCATTATGTGATGGCAATCATAAAAAAACAGCAGATGAAGAAGAAGGAAAAATTTACCAATACAATCCGGATGGTACGAGAACAGAATTACAATAAACAATATTCATAAAAAATTTCTTGCTATTAACATGACTTATTTTTTTCAAATTATAAGAAAGATATTGCAGTATTTTGTATCAAAAATTACAGATTAGATAAAATAGGTTCTACCAGGCTCTCCATAATATCTTTAGTAATGATTAATAATTTTATGTAATTTAACTTTAATTTAAATTACAAATATTCAGACTATTTAATAGTTGTTCTAGTTATCCTTTTCTAAATTGGACAATGGTTGATTTTGTTTTGCCATTGTTACTTCTGTAATCCATTCACATGCTATATTCACTTTATCATGATGTTTGATTACAGCTTCTGTATCAGGAGCGTCTAAAAGGCAAAAACATACACCGGCTTCTTTGTTGTAGAAAAGATTTACATGACTTACACCATATTCATCCACAGGTGCACCAACTAACTCACGAAGATTCTCTTCTTTAAATGGAACTTTATGAACATCAAGAAAAACGGGCATAACATTTTAAATTAACATTATAAAATATAAAAACTTTCTGTAATTTTGATATTAGATGTATTGTATTAACAGTCAAGAACAATAATGCTTTATATTTCTATAAATATAATATTCTAATGCAATCTATTGACTTCTACGATAAATGGCAATATTGAGAATATAAAAATAGCATATACTTATGTAGAAGCCTTAAACATCATTTCAGCCACAATTTCCAATACTGAAAAATCATTAGATTGTATTTTTGATCATAGATGGCTGATTACTCAAATAGATGATACAAAGTTACTAAATTCCATTATCAAATTGAGATTAAAAGGCATAGTATCAAGATTTATAACAAAAATTACAAAAGATAACATGTCATATTGTAAAAAAATTATGAAATACTCCGAATTAAAACATGCAGAAAAAGTTTCAGGATATTTGAGTATAAGCGATAGTCACATTTTTTTTAATTATGTATTACCAGAAAATCTCAAAGAAAATAGTGTAGAAAACATTAAAGATAATTCTCTGAATGAAATACATCTTATAAAGATAGATAATCAATCTTTTATACAAGGTCAACAAAATCTATTTGAAAATTTGTGGAATCATTCCACTTTAGCAAGAGAGAAAATTACAGAGATAGAACGAAAAGTTGTAGAAAACATTATTTCTAATAAAACTAGTGAAGATAAGGAGGAAATAATACAAACGCTTTGTAAAATTATAGAATCTGCCATAGATCAAATCATGGTATTATTTCCAAATACAAGTTCTTTTTGGGATATATATAACGAAGGTATAATATCGACAATTAAAGATGCTATAAATCGAGATGTAACAGTCAAAATTTTAATCCATATCAAGGATAATGACGAGATAAACAAAGAAGCCATCCGACAAAAACTAAAGTATGAGAAAAAAGAGATCGAAATTAATACAAATTTTTTCTCAAAACAACTTCAGCAACATTATGTTTTAGTTGTAGCTGATGAAGCAATGTCTGCAATGATAGAAACAAAATTCAGCAAAGATAATGATGATAAGGATACGTCTTTAAGGATTATAAGATCAGCTACTTTCTCAAAAAATGTTTCTCAAATATCCTCTTTGGTATCAATGTTTGATATATTATGGATACAATCTGACTATGAAAAACAAAATAAATTAAAACAAACCTATTTTCATATGTTTAAAGGATTTAGGCTCAAAAATGAAACTTATGAACGTAAATGGACATTCGATCAACATGAGCATGGAGATAATAAAAAGAATTAACTTTGTACAAACAAGTAAATCATCTTGAACAATAATTTATTGTCTAAAATGAATGTTTTAATTAAAATGTTGTTTTTAAAAAAAATAAAAAGATAAAGAAAAATTATTGATTAAGGATAAAAATTACGCCACCATCGTCATTGATTGCTTTATCAGTATTCAGTGCACTGTCAAGTCTTCGTTGTATATAGTCAAGTCTAAAGTTGTAAATTTTCGTCGGATGGATTTATAAACAGTTATTTTTTAAAATATCTATTTGGTAGATATACATGTAGTAGTTGAAACATGGCAATTAATTTCAGGTTTATAGGCGTAATTGTTGTCATTATTAGTGCTACAGTAGCTATATGTCGTTTTATTTATACCTTGAGGGAGAGGATAAAAGCGTGTGAAACAACAATTGAAAAACAGCAAAAAGAAATAGATAAGCTTACAAATCTTTTTGTAGACGAAGGGTTTAGAATATTTTCAGAAAGAGCAAGAGGTAAATCTAAATGAGGAGTTTAACAACCTCTGAAATGAAGAAAATAGAAGAATTATATCACAAATTAAAAAATAAAACTTTACAAAAACAAGAGGCAGAAGAATTTAAGACCTTATTAGGAAAAAAAAGAAACAAGAGGCAGAAGATACAGGGGATTTCATTTTAGCAATGGGTGCGGTGTTCCTATTGACAGTTTTAGTTGGCTACAATTTTGATAAATAATGCGTTTTTATATATCACCTTTTGTCAATAAACAATCATTTAAATATAAGGTTCTATTACTGACATTGAATTCATTCTTCACATCCACTTTCAATTTGTCCAAAGTATATATTCTCCAATTTATAGGAACAAAAACAATTCCTATTGTTTCTTTGTGTCGGAGTTATCTCAAAACTCATCAGCAAATGTCGAGCATCAGAATGGATTTTGAAGTTATCAGATAGACTAAATAAAATGTTCTTTGTGTTGAATCCCAGTTTTTAATGTTGAATGTCTTGTATTCAAGATATGTTCTTCTGCCATTCTTTTCTATAACTTCCAAGTCAGAATATCCAGTGCTCTTTGGTTTTCCTTTTTTTGTAAGGGGAGTTATAGTCTCCAAACCTTCCTCGTTTAATGCATTTCTAACATACGATTCCATATGATTTCCAACCTCGTTAACTCTATTTGTAAATATTCCTTCTTCATTGGATAGTCTTGTAGCTTTTTCAACAGCTATTTCTAATATTTTCAATAAATCCATGTCATTTTTATCTTCTTTGTTAAAAGTATGATAGAAAATCCGCACATCAATTTTATTACAATAGAAAATGGAATGTCTTTGATTGGCTCAAGGAACTTGAAGAGGACACTTTCTAAACCTTTTACATACTGCTCGTCATGTTCCACAGTCTTTCTAAAATGAATCAATATAGGGATTTAGTCTGGATATTGTTTCATCGATGTATTCTTTATCTATCTCAAACCCAACAAATGAGACTCCAAGCCTACTAGAAGCAATTGCTGATGAGCCAATACCAAGAAATGGATCCATTACAACTAAATCATTTCTTAAACCATGTAATTTAATACACATTTCTGGTAATTTTATTGGGAATGTGGCTGGGTGGGGTCTTTCATTTCTCTTTTGAATTGTGTCATATGGTATAAACCATGTATTGCCTCTGTCTCTTCTGTCTTGTTTTGCTGCTTTCCATCTTCCGATGTTTGTTTTGTCCTGATATGGAACACCTACCGATAATTTATCCAAATCAGTATTTCCTTCTTTAGTAAAATGGAATATGTATTCATGACAGTCATTAAGAAATCTATTACTAACAATTGGTTTGAAATGACCTACTGCAACATCACCAATTATATTGGGATGTTTTCCTACGTCCTGTTTGTTTATTGCTATGGATTTTATCCAGTGAATCACATTCTGTAAGACAAAATCCTCTCTTAAATTAAATGCCACTTGCCATGCAATCCATTGGTCTTTAGGCTTGTTGCCGATGTTTAAGAAGTAAGAGCCATCATCCTTCAGAACACGTTTGATTTCACCACTTACTTGTTTTAGCCAAAGAAGATAGTCTTTCTTGGACAATTCGTCTCTATAAGTATTATAGTTTATTCCAATATTATAAGGGGGAGAGGTAACCACTATATCTATCGAATTGTCTTCTAAACTATTTTTCATACCTATTAAACAATCGCCACAGAAAAACTTACTTGTTAATCCGTTTTTTCCTTTGATGACTTTATATGGTATATTGGATAATGGTTCCTCAGTAGTCAATTGATATTTTCTCTTTTTCTGTGATTATAACTTTTTTGTAAAAAGTTTATTTGATATATAAGAAAAAATAATATTAGAAAAACATTTTAACTTCTTTGAGTAGTATAGATTCTTTAGAGGCATTCTGAATCAGATCTACCATTTTTGTCTCCTTCAACCTCCATCCCTGCTTTTTCACCAAGAGTTTTATTTTCTTCTAAACCTTGATGCACACACATATAATTGTGGAAGATTTGCATGCCTTTTAAGATAGGTGTGTCCACTTTCTTGAGACTTCTCATGGTCTTCTCTGTCTCTAATTTCACCATTGAGCCTTTCCATCTTGTTATTGCTATGGTTACCTTGCATCCTTATGTGATTGATATGTCTAGTCCTTGGCCATTTGTTCGTGTAAAATTCTCTGTTAAATGCTGTATGAAAGTTCTGTGCACCATTGCTTATGAGTGTACTAGGTCTTGTTCCTGTAATCTCTTTACCCTAATTAAAAAGCGGAGTATATCGGCAGAATTTTTAGTGTCTGCAACCTGTTGAGCAATCCAGAATCTTGTCTCGTCATTCATGAGAGCATACAAACTTTACATAACCGTATTCAGACATAGATATAAACAACCGTGTCCCGTAGCCACAATCAAAGAGAATAGTCTTCTAGCGGCTGTCAACCTGTTTACTTACTATGAAATAAATGACATAAAGATATCAATATTATATTTTTCTCATTCCTATGAAACTGGGTATATCTATCTTCTGTTGTTAATTTCATTTGTTTTAAATAAAATTTTATCATTTAGAGAAGATATCGACAGAATTCAAACCTTTGCGATAATAATACATGCCAAGTATTTTTAAAAGACGGCAGAAAGAGTATTTCATCTCAATCTGTTCTACAAGTAATGTATATAGAGATTCTCGTCGCGAGAATATACATCTAAAAAATATAATCAAGGCCAGTCATCAGATTTGAGACCATTCGCTATATCGACAACATAGGATTCAAGTCCTTCCAATGTGAGATCAGTTAGAGGAATGAGTTAGTAAATGCGATATATGGCATAGATGTAGAAACATTAGAGCTGTTTTCTTTTCATCAATGTTAATGTCATAGAATCATCCAAAGATACAGTGAAAAAATCACTAGAAGAAGAGGTATGCTTGGCTACTGCTTCGGCTAAGAACGATTGTGCATCTCACTTCCAAAAAGTATTTGGATGTTGAATTCATTTTATGTCAGTAATGCAATTTCATCTGAAATTGCAATAACTTCTATTATATAACCTGACTTTTGTTGTAACCAATACCAGGATTAACAAGTAAATTTTGTTTTTGTGCTGCATCAACCAGGTTTCCTTACTTTGACCTGCAATCTTGACGCGTATCTTGTCATCTTTTTTCACTCTTCTATGAGTCAAGGCAAAGGCTCAAGGCTCAAGGCTAAAAAGTAGATTATCTCTATA
>JBBRRG010000047.1:0-9175 GCA_038200895.1 Candidatus Nitrosocosmicus sp.
TCCGGATGAATTAAAGAATATTCAATTTTTTCTATTTCCGAAGAGTCAGACGAGACAATCTCTATTTCCAAATTATTACTATTATTATTTGCAACCAATCCATCTTTGCCTATCTCGCACATTCTAATTGCCTTTTGAATGACTTCTTCAAAGTTTTTTCCTATGGCCATAACTTCTCCCACAGATTTCATTGCGGTTCCAAGTTTACGTTTTACCAATTCGAATTTTCTAAAATCCCATCGGGGCATTTTAAGAACCATATAATCCAAAGATGGCTCAAAGCAAGCAGAGGTAACTTTTGTAATTTTATTGACAAGTTCTGGAAGCGAATAACCAAGGCCAATTTTAGCTGCCATATAAGCTAACGGATATCCAGTTGCTTTACTAGCTAAAGCAGATGATCTTGACAATCTGGCATTTACTTCAATTGCACAGTATTCATCAGATAAGGGATTTAATCCAAACTGAATATTACATTCTCCAATTATTCCACAATATGAAGTTGCTCTTAAAGCAGCATCTCTTAACATATGGTATTCGTAATTGTTCAGGGTTTGCGACGGAGCTACAACAATATTATCTCCAGTATGAACTTTCATTCCCAAAACATTTTCCATATTACAAACAATAACACTATTTCCTTCAAAATCCCTCATTACTTCATATTCAATTTGTTTCCACTTACCAACATATTTTTCAATAAGTACTTGTTTGACCATACTTAGAGAAAGACCTCTCTGAACGATTTCATATAAATCGTAATCATTATAAGCGACACCTCCACCTCTGCCACCCAAAGTAAAAGCAACCCGAACAATGACAGGGAAGCCTATTTCTTTAGATATTTTTAGGGCATCTTCATAAGAATATGCAGGTGCACTATCCAATACAGGAACGTTACTATTTATCATTGCTTCTTTAAATTTCTGTCTGTCTTCGGTTATTTTTATACCTCCAATAGAAGTATTTAATACATTTATACCATATTTTTTTAATACATCATTTTCAAATAAATCAACTCCACAGTTAAGGGCAGTTTGCCCTCCGAAACTAAGCATTATAGAATCGGGCCGCTCCAATTCGATTATTTTTTCTACATAATTTCTATTTATTGGTAACAGATAAACTTTATCTGCAAATTTCTTATCAGTTTGTATTGTAGCGATGTTGGGATTTACAAGAATACTAGAAATATTTTCTTCTTTGAGAGCTTTTAAACATTGAGAACCGGAGTAATCAAATTGGCGTCTAGATTTTATATCTAACTTTCGCCTGCTTCTCCGATTTTTATCGCTCCACTACCCAATACTAGTACTTTTTTTATATCATTATTTCGTGGCATTATACATCATCATAAATATTTACCTTATGAGAATAACCTAACATTTATTATACAATCATTCCTTTTCATCTATTTTTATTCCCGTTATTTATAATAAGATCCTTAAAATTTTTGAAAACAAACAAACAATCAAATGGGCCAGGTGAAGCCTCAGGATGAAACTGAACAGCGATTATCGGTTTTTTTTTATGCTTAATGCCTTCAACAGATTTATCATCAATATTCTGAAACCAAAGTTCAAATCCAGTATTATCCAAACTTTCCAATTCAACGCCATATCCATGATTTTGACTTGTGATAAATGAATGATTTGATTCCAAATTAATACAACTCTTATTTTGACCCCTATGACCAAATTTTAACTTTCTTGTTTTTGCTCCTGCAGCTAAAGCTAATATTTGATGACCCAAACATATCCCTAATGTAGGAATAGAATTTTTAATTATTTCTGTTGCAGTATTTATTGTATCTCTACAAACAATAGGATCACCAGGGCCATTGCTTATAACAATTCCGCGGGGCCTAAAAGACATTATCTGCTTAAATGTTGAATTCCATGGTAGTCTAATAACACTCAAACCTAATTTTATCAGATTTCTTATAATACTAAATTTTGTTCCAGTATCAATTAAAGCTACAATGGGATCAGATTTATTGCCGTAAAATTGGGGAGTAGGGATCGAAATGTCGTTCATAAAATTATGGGAATTATAATCATCAAATTGTTGATTGCTAATATTATCAAAGGATAATGTTTTATTCACATTACTAATTATTAATTTACCATTCATTACTCCATCAATTCGAATTTTTTTTGTTAGTTCTCGAGTATCGATTCCAAAAATTCCAGGAACTTTTTGCTGGTATAGCCATTCATCCAATGTTTTAACACAAGTATAATGACTAGCTACATTTGATAAATCGTGAACTATAACTCCTAAAGTTTGAACATTTCTTGATTCAAAATATCTAGGAAGACCATGTTCATCCAAATCAGATTCGGATGGAACTCCATAATTTCCAATCGATGGATAGGTGAAGCAAAGAATTTGACCTCTATATGACGGATCGGTTAGGGTTTCAGTATATCCCACCATACCAGTATTAAAAACAATTTCACCGGCTACAGTTTTAGGAAATCCAAATCCGGTCCCATTGAATTGTGTTCCATCTTCCAGCAATAATTTTGCATCATATCCGATATATTTGCTAAAAAGTGTTGGTATGTTTTATCCCCCCAAATCCCAAAAAATTCCATCATTTATAAATTTTTTGCGAAAAATAAAATTAACAAAAGAATAAAAAAAGTTTGAAATATATTATTTTGAATAATGATAAATTCTGTCTCTCCATTTTATAACACCTCTCTTTTCGGATGAAATTATGGACGAGATAAAAGATATAGATATTATAAAACAGCCTATTGGAGTTCCTAAAAAATACAATACATTATGAGTTTTTGCCTCTCTTAGTTGATAATAATTAGTTGAAAAAATGAACAATACATTGCAGAAACTAAAAATAAACAAAAAAACAAAGAAGAGATTATTAATACTATTTGTTGTTACAGTGACATTAATCAAGGAACTAATTAAAATCAAAAATGGTAATACCATTAAGATAAATATCCCTACTGTAATTGAAAATGCATTTTTTTTGTTTGTAAAGTATATAGGAATTATTAGTCTTTTTAATGAATTCCAAAGAGTATGAAAATCTCTTGCCCAATATGCACTCAAGTGATCTTCTCCTCTAAACATTTTTAATTTATATCCAGCTTCTTTTATTTTTTGACCTAAGGCTCCATCCTCCACTATTTCAGATTTAACACATTCATGTGTACCTATTTTTTCATATACAGTTTTTGAAATAATAAAAAAACTGCCAAAAAGATATCCTAATTTTATTTTTGGATCATTTACTCGAATTGGAGAATATCTTGAAAACATAAATATTGAAAGAACGGGCAAAACCATTTTAACTATAAAAGTAGGATAGATTAAATTTGGAACAGCAGTTAATACATCCAAATTATGCTCCAAAAGGGTGTGTAAAGAATCACTGACACTATTACTAGAATGTATTGTATCAGCATCGGTAAAAAGTAAATAATCTCCTCTAGAATTTTTATAGCCAACATAACAAGGCCAATTTTTTCCTACCCAATATTCAGGTTTTTTACCTGCTTTTAATATTCTTATTTTATTAGCATTGTTATTATTTTTGAGAGTTTGTAAAAATTCTAAAGTTTTGTCAGAAGAATTATCATCTACCACTATAATTTCATAATTGGTATAATGTTGTTTTAAAAGGCTTAAAATACAATTTTCTATATATTTTTCTTCATTTCGAGCAGGAATTATTATACTGACAAGATTTTTTTTTGAATTTATTTTATTTGATTTCAATATGATAGGAGAAAAATGAAAAGATTTTTTTAATATAAAAAACAAGTATATCCAAATACCTAATGAACCGATGATAAAAATTGATAGCACAAGATAAATCATTAGATCAAAATTAATCATATATTCAAAGTTTGCAAGGTAATATAAATAGGATATAGAAAAAGTTTTAATAAATGTTTCAAGTCTTACCTTGCCCTACATAATTTTTGATAATGTTATTTATATACAATTATAAAAATATTCATCGATTATTTTTGTCAATAATGACTATATAGTTTCAACTTGATATCCAATGATTGATTATCTCTTGTCAAGCTCATTCCTAATGACCAGTCTTTAGTAATCAATCAAGTAAAAGGTTTTAGTTCGAGAACTGGTTAAGTACTGAACTCCAAAAGCATTTAAAATAGATATTAGTTCTTCTCTAATCCACAACATAAAAATAATTTAGCCCACCGATTCACCATAGTATAATTAAATCAAATAAATAAATATATCAAATACCGCTTTCAATATTTCAATGCCAATAGCAACCTTATAGGATATAGTTAACCAATTAGAAAATAAAGATAAACAAATAATTGTTACAATAAATAAAACAATTACGGAATCAATAAACAACTACAACTAAAAAAAGAATTTTAAAAAACGATAAGTTTACTCAGCCTAATTACTATCCTAAAAAAATAAGATATTAAATATTTCCTACATACAATACTAGGACCTCAATAACAACAACAATTTAAACAACAACAGTATAAATGTTCATTATAATAAAAAGAACGAGTACAACCACCACAAGATTCAACAATTTTTGCTATTCTCAGGATTTTATCTGCTTTAAGACCTTTGGAATTAAATAATGGTCTTTTTTCTTTATATATGTTTTATTAATGAAAAACAAGAACGAGATAATAAGTATCCAAGATTTTCAAAATATTAACCTACAAGTTGGTAAAATAACAAAGGTTGAAAACTTAAAAGGATATAACAAAATTTTGAAAATTATGGTAGATTTAGGAAATGAAGAAAGAGAGATCATTTCAGGAATAGCAAAATATTATCCACAAGATGAATTAATCAATAAATATGTGGTGGTTTGTACTAATTTGGAGCCAAAAAAATTTGGAGAATATCTTTCTAATGGGATGATATTAGCTGCACAAAATGGTGACAAACCGGTTCTATTAACGGTATCTGAAGATGTAGAACTTGGTTCACAGATATTATAAAATATAACTATCTGATTTAATTTTTTCGGATGTAAATTCGGTATCTAAAGTTAAGGTTTACCTCTTTGATATATTAGTCAATAAAATAGATTTACCAGTCGGTATATTTAGATGTCGATCTCATTTTATTTTAACGATTTTTTCTCACTCTTATTGAATATCGCATTATCAAATTAATTTAATAGGTTTTGATTTACAGATTGTTAGAATTTTAAAGTTGGATAGTTTAAGGTTTTAGAGAAAAATAAATTTAAAAGATAAAAATTTTGTTATTTAGAACAAAAAAATATATAGAATTACATCAAAAAAGAATTAAAGAGGATTTAATACTATAGATCATTCATTGGAATAATTTATCATTTAAGAAGAAAAATTATTGCTAAAGCAACGGTTCAATAACCATATAACAAACAAAGAATTTTCAGATAAAACTATCATTAATGTGCACCACTATAAAATTCAAACTACAGTAAAAATAAAAAAAATAAATTTAAATTTTAAAAGTAGAAGAAACAATAGTGGACAATAAAGAAGAAAAGATTGATAAATTAATTAATGGAGAAAAAATTAAAAAGATCATTTTTATTCCGTCAAAAGTCGAAATTTGGGAGATAAAAAGTAATAAAAATGATAATTTATACTGGATAGATTTAAATAAAAACTATTGTTCATGCAAAGGTTTTTATTATAATTATCTAAAAAAAATTTGTTATCACATTATTGCTGTATCTATAGCATATAAACAAAACAGATATCAAATTGAATTTTTAGATGACACTGAATTGAATAATTATATAAATAATAAAATAGAAACCCTGATGAATAACAATATTTAAAATCTATCAGTTTCAAATATAAAATAATACAAATGAATTAAGACTAATGTTTGATTACGAAAATGTATTAATTATCGGATCAGGTGGAAGAGAACATGCTCTTGGCTGGAAAATTTCAAAAAATCAAAATGTAAAGAAAACATTCCATGCTAATGGAAATGGAGGTACTTCGGAAAATATTCAAATTCTGCCAATAGAAATTGAAAAATTAGCAGAATTTGCAAGAAACAACAAATGTTTTACAATAGTAGGTCCCGAAATACCTTTATCATTAGGAATAGTAGATCTGTTTAATTTAAAAGGACTACCAATCTTCGGTCCCACAAAAAAAGCCTCAATGTTAGAAACTAGTAAAAAATTTTCGAAAAATTTTATGAAGGAAAATTTAATACCAACTGCGGAGTTTCAAACATTTAATGACAGTTCACAAGCTCTTGACTATGTAAATAAGATAGATCACAATGTTGTAATAAAAGCTGATGGTCTAGCTGCAGGGAAAGGAGTTTTTGTCACAAACAATAAACAAGAAGCAATTGTAGCAATTGACTTGCTTTTAAATAAAAAAAAATTTGGAAAATCATCTGAAGAAATTGTTATTGAAAGGAAGATAATTGGGGAGGAAGTATCGATTATTGCAATTTGTGATGGAAAATCATTCAGAATTTTGGAACCATGTAGGGATCATAAAAGAATATTTGACAATGATAGAGGGCCAAATACTGGAGGGATGGGAAGTTATTCTCCAGTATCAGATATTACTGATGAAGAAATTGTCCAGATTTCTAAAAAAATTTTTGAACCAACAATTGATGGAATGATAAAAAAAGGAAATCCATTTAAAGGATTTCTTTATGCTGGCTTATTACTTGAAGAACATACTAGAAAACCATATGTCCTAGAATATAATGTAAGAATGGGGGATCCTGAATGTCAACCTTTAATGATGAGGATGGAATCAGACCTTTTTGCATATATAGAAGCCGTTGAAAATCAATCAATTGATTCAATGAAACCTATAGAATGGAAAGATAGATATTCAGTTTGTGTGGTAATGGCATCAAAAGGTTATCCAGGTCAATTTGAAACTGGATATATTATAAAAGGATTGGATAGAACAGATAAAGAGGACTTGGTTGTATTTCACTCAGGAACAAAAATAAATAAATCCAGTGAAATAGTAACAGATGGAGGACGTGTACTTTCAGTTACTTCTTTAGGAAATACCATTCAAGCGGCAATAATTAAATCTTATTTTAACGTTGAAAAAATAACATGGGGAACCAATCATCAACAATACAGAAAAGACATCGCACAAAAAGCAAAGTAATTAAATCGAAAAAACTTGTTTACTCGTAACCAATGTCCGCTAAAATCATATTTAATTACTAATTCATTTTCTTTTGATATTATTGTAGTTATAGCCGCTTGCCAATATAGCAATTTTTTCATGCATTATATCAGTTAATAATATCATCAAATTACTCAAAATAAATATAATGTCACTAATTAATTAATTCTGAAGGTTTCATTATATTTTTGATTACTCCAACTTTTACAAGCGTCTCGATAGTTTGATCCATAGAGAATAATGAAATTGCCCCATTGGTGGAATATTTGCCGTTATCGAGCCATATCCTACAATCTTCATCGGATATAGTGTATATTTTGTTCTTAACTTTTAAAGTGATTTTTCTGTCATTATGGAAAATTTTTGCTGCTTTTTGAAGAGCACATATAACCATTTTTACTCTGTCGCGATACTGCATGAGAAAATCAGTTCTTGCTGTTATCATAAATGAGGGCCAAGGAGGATATGCTTTAGATACAATCTTTGATATTCCTCCATTAAGTAATGATTTTATAGATAGTGGCACCCAAAGAAAACAATCTATAGCCTTATTCATTAAAGCTATAATCATTGAATAAAAATACCCAATGGTCTGATTACAAAAAATTCCATTCTTATGGAACCAATCTTGTTGTTTAGTTTTCAAAATAGTGTTAATATGAGATCCTCCACCGAATTTGGTTATTCCAAAAATTTTCCCAGTTAAATCCTGGATTGATGTAGCCTTAGATTTGGCCAAAGTAACAACAACCCATCGCATGGGACTTTACAAATGTTCCTACTATTCTGAAATATGCCCTTTTGAGATTGCCGTTATCAAGCCATCAGTTAGACCTATAGTCTTATCCATTTAATTCCTTCATTCAGGGCCTTTGATAATCACCTGTTCCTCCGAAGAATTCCTTAACAATAACGTTCAAATGTTATTGTGAAAAAATATTATCTTATTTAGATATATATAATGTAGCAAAATGTATGTCTGAGACAACACCTAAGAGTACAGTTTTATTTTTTATGCTATCCCTGACAACTTAAAGTAATATTATCGTATTTTGTAATAAATATTTATAAAAAATACACAGCCTTTTTCATTTACAAATATTCTTATGTTAATATTTATCTTTTTTTCTGATTTTATTTTTAATATAAATAGAAAATTTTTTAAATTGTTGTCAAATATATCTGAATCTTTATCACTAAATGATGAGTAATTATCTGAAAAGCGTTAGATAGACATGATTTCTTTAGAGCGAGAAATTATGCAGATATTGCAGCAAGTATAATCAAATGTTAAATAACATATAATAGTAAAAATCCAAGCATTTGTGTATTGACATAAATTATTGTTTATTTACTTGTCCTAGGTATTACTCATTCTTCTTAATTACGTCTACAGATTTTCATCGTTTTGATATTTTTTAATAGCTCGCGTAATTTTAATATTACATCTCTTCTGAATGTAATCCCTCGTATTGTCCAAATAATATCTATTGGGGTTATGCTATACATTTCTAAGTCTTTTAAAATTAAATCGATTTTATGGGAACATTATGAGGAGCATAAACGCTTCTGATATATATATCAACAGATAATATAATTACCAACAATAATGTAAGACAAAAAAAATCTGTTTAAGAAGTATTGAAATCTTTATAGCTGCACTTGAAAACTTGCTTTTAGTAATGGAATCATCAAATGATAGATGGCAAATTCAAGAGCATTTAAGAGGATTTCATCCAACTTCAGTAGCAATTGATCCACATAATTCTAAGAGCTTATTGCGGAACATGGAATAATGGACTTTGGAAAACTGATGATAATGGTCAAACATGGAATCAAATTAAAACAAATGTATTTCTTCTGATGCTAATATGACGTCTCTTTTAACAAGTTTTATTGAAAGAGGGAGAAAGGTTACAATTACATTTTTGTTGGAAGAACCAACCAGTTTGTATATATCACTGGATGGAGGCGAATCCTGGCAAATAAAAAACAATTTTATCAATTTA
>JBBRRG010000048.1:0-9023 GCA_038200895.1 Candidatus Nitrosocosmicus sp.
CATCTTCTACAACAGGTACCATTACAATCTCCTTTTTAATCATAATGTCAATTATATCATTTATTGATGTATCTTTTTTTACTACTGAGGGATTAGGAGTCATTATGTCTTTTGCAATCATATTATTGAGCTTCTTGCCTCCACGTATGGCTTTTAGTATATCAATAGCAGTTACAATACCAATAACAGAATTACTATCATTCACTACAGGTACACCATTAAATTCTCCTGCAAATAATTTAGCACTAATTTGTTCAACGTTGGTGTTTTCTTTTACTACGTCAATCTGGATAGTCATCAGATCTTTAGCATTCAAAATTAATAATCATACATACTATCTTGTGCCTTTGTATAAAAGTTAGATATGCAATAAAAATCCATATTTTTATATTTATTGTACTTTTAAGAATATAAATTGTTGAAGATAAATAAGAATATCAAAATTACTTCACTTTACCACTATTAACAATTGTAAAATATGGTCTTGATTTATTATTATCAAAATAGTAAAATGGCTATTTGTTGTTGAAAAACAAATTAATGATTGTTGATCGATCCATTTCAATTTAACCTAATTATTACTGGGGTATATAGTTTAAAAGCCATTTTAAATTAAGAAACGAAACTATTTTTATACACAGGCAAATCATTTATAGTTTTAACACCCAGAATATAAAATGAGCACTCAATTGAGTTCTGCCAAAAGAGGCATTTTCACTGAAGAGATGAAACAGGTAGCAAAAGATGAGGATGTAGATATAGATTTTATCGTAAAGAGTGTTGCAAAAGGCTCTATAATTATTCCAAAAAATATTGCAAGAAAGCAGCAGAGAATCAAACTAGTTGGAATTGGAAAAGGTCTAAAAACTAAAGTTAATGTAAATATTGGAACGTCAACTTTGTATCAAAACATAGAAGAAGAGATTTCAAAAGCAAAAGTTGCAACAAAATATGGAGCAGATACAATAATGGACCTTTCTGACGGTGGTGACCTTAACCTTATAAGAGAAAAATTACTTGATGCTGCCTCATCCTTAACTTTTGGCTCTGTCCCAATTTATCAAGCATATGGATATGGAGTTGAAAAATATAAAAATCCATTGAATATTACAGAAGATGATTTTTTAAATGCATTTGAAAAACATGCAAAAGATGGAGTAGATTATACAACTATTCACTCAGGAATAACTTTGGAATTGGCAAAAAGAATAATGAATGTCAAAAGATATGCAGGTGTTGTTTCCAAAGGTGGTACTATTACAGCTGCATGGATGTTAAAATATGGAAAAGAAAATCCATACTATGAACATTTTGATTATCTTTGCGAAATAGCAAAAAAATATGATGTTACTTTTAGCTTGGGCGATGCATTAAGACCAGGCTCCATACTTGATTCTCATGATGAATTGCAAGTTTCAGAGATGATAAATGTATCTCGATTAGCTAAATCGGCATATGAAAATGATATCCAGGTAATGGTTGAAGGACCAGGACATGTACCTTTAAATGAAGTATCTGCAAATGTCAGATTAGCTAAATCATTAATGGGAGACATTCCATACTACGTTCTTGGGCCTTTGGTTACAGATATAGCTTCAGGTTATGATCATATAGCAAGTGCTATTGGAGCTGCAATTTCTGCATCTGAAGGTGTTGATCTATTGTGTTATCTGACACCTGCTGAACATTTGGGACTTCCAAATGAAAATGAGGTTAAAGAAGGATTGATTGCTTATAAAATAGCAGCACATGCAGGCGATTTAGTGAAAATAAGAGAAAAGGCAATCAAATGGGATGAAAAGATGACCGAGGCAAGAAGAACACTTGATTGGGAAAAACAGATATCCTTATCAATAGATCCAGAAAATGCAAGAGAAATACATTTTAGGCGTATTGAACAACACACGGGAAATAACGTCCCTTGTACTATGTGTGGATCAGCATGTGTCTATATAATGTTACCACAGCAAAGAAAATATGATACAACCGCAGATAGAAGAGAAAAAGAAGAAGAAATAGAAGAAAAGTTTGTTGATTAGGTAAACTTTAATATTTTAAAATACAAATATCATAATGTCCCAAACTCAACCTCAAATATGTGAAAACTGTCAAAGAGGTATTCATCATGACCTGCAAATAGTAAAGGATTGTGCTTGTCCATGTTCTGATGCAGTAAGAGGAGATCATGTGATTTAAGCAATAATAAATCTTTTACAATACAATAATAACTACTAATAAACTTTAAAAATCTGTATTATTTCTTTTTCTTTAATAATTTGATATCAATTTCTTTAATTTTTGTTTACAAATGCTACTTTCATCTCTGTATTTTTTTCTGATGTTTTTGAATTTTATTATAATAAATAATTAAACAGGATTAAATGGTATTATCAGACCTTTCAACTTAAGAATACATTATTAAATCATATCAAATGCTATTATTCCTTGTTTTGTGGTATCGGTAATAAAATAGATGAGATAGTCATCATCTAAAATAGTCTACCCATTTTCCATTTGTATTTCGGGGATTTTTAATAACATCATATGGACACATTATTAAACCTTCAAATCTATCAAATTCACAATGATATTTTTGCTCTAAAAATAAATTAGCTTTAATTTGCTCTTTTGTAATTAATTCATCAATCATTTTTGCTACTACACGAAAAGTTGGTTTGTCGAAAAATAATTATGAATTTCACCTATAGATATATTACAGATAATTCAGTACATATTTCTATTTAAAAAAATACAATATCTTCTCTAAAAAAATTTGGTACTATTTAATTATTCAGGATATATACATCAATAAAATCCTTATAAATTATTATGTACCTTTAATGTCAACAATATATAATGAGTAGTACAAGATTATTGAAAGTAACTTTAGTCATTTCGATTCTAATATTTGCTGCAATATTTTCATTTTCATCCCATTTTTCATCTTTGATTAATTCAAACTCTTTTGTGTTTGCACAACAGTCAAATTGTTTTTATGCAAAGCTTACAGGTAAGGATGAAGTTCCATCCAAAGATACCAATGCAACAGGCTTTGTGGAATTGAATGCTAGCGGAAATAATAGTATGAGTTATAAAATTAATGTTACAGACATAAAAAAAGTTACATCTGTACATATACATAGGGGAATAACAGGTGAAAATGGACCAAGCATAATAATATTATTTAAAACCAATTCTCCTGCCCCAGTGACCAATGGAGTTCTATCAACAGGTAATATCACATCTGCAGATTTAGAGCAACAAGCAGGTATAAAAAATCTTCATGACTTTATCAATTTGATAAACAAAGGTGAGGTTTATGTCCATGTTCATACAGGGACAAATCCGCAAGGAGAAATTCGAGGAGATCTGATATCATGTAATATGGAATAATCAGATATTAAGTAAAACGAGAAATATAGTAAATAATACGATTAATCATCTTCTATTTTTAGTACTTATACATTTGTTATTATTATGAAATTCGTTTTTATATTCAAATATTTATCATAATAGGACGAATTCCAAACCTCTATTTTTTTATCTATAATCGAACAAATTCGATGTAAGCTTTACCTATAATACGAGTTCAAACCGTTTCTTTGAAATTGTCTAAAGGAAAAAGATCACTTTCTAGATATAGATTTTTTAAAAATGAGAAGCAGAGTCAATAAAGAAATAATATTTTTAATTTATGTGTTTATTTCCTCAATGAGAAATGATATTGATAAAAATTAGAATCAATATAATAAAAAAGTTCAGAAACACAATTAAAAGATGATTAAAATAATAGATAGGAAAATTATCGATTAAATATAATCATGAATGAAATCATATTATTATTTAAGATTTAATATATCTTAACATTTATGATAAATAAAAAATATGATCTGTATTCTGTTATTATATTATTGACTGATCTTTTCCTCTTTTGCTTCTTTTTCCAAAGCTTGTCTTAGCATACTCAGATGTTTCTGTTTATCTTTTTTCATTTCATTCCATAGTTCTACTAGATAAGATCGGCCATCTCTTTCAGCATCTTGTATATACAAAATTGTTGACATTGTCATTTCGACTAAATACAGTATAAGATTTGTGATCATTACTGGCAGGATCAATGAAAGCATCCTTATTCTCCTCAATAGAACCTCTTGCTGATATCGGTTTTCTAAAGTGGGATCTTATTTTTATGGCATTATAACATTTAGGGATCTTGCCAGAAGATACTGGTTTTGAGATTTAGAAATTCATAGACAACTATTTTTTAGCAAATTGTGCATCATTTTGGATTATTTGATGTCCACTTGGCTGCCACTATATTTCCACTTTTGCACCACATTTTTCAATTGTAAAAAAAATTCCTCTGCTTGCTCTTTTGGAACAATAGGTCATACCGTCACCGATAAACTATTGGCTAAGATTATGATAAATTCATAAAAATGTCGATATGAATTTTGAAAAATTGTAAAAGGTAAAAATATCTTTTAGTTACTAATTAATAAAAATATACTGCCTATAAATAATTTTTTTTTTGGATTTATAAAAATTAATGAAAATTACTTGTTACAAGGATATTGAAAGTACAATTGATTATGTATTAACATTAACATATTACATGGATAAAATAATTTTGCCTCTTGGATGTACATCTTTTACATAGTCAAGTGCCTTTGCAGTTTCATCAAGCTGGAATGTTTTATCAATATGTACTTTTATATCGTTTTGATCCACCCATTGTGCCAATCTAGTCAATCTATCATTGTTAGATTGTGTAAATTGGAATATAGCTTTTATGCCAAAGCGTTGCATGAGCTCTGAGTTTGGCTGCTCTAACATTGAAACAATTATCCCGCCTTTCTTTAGCACTTTGAAAGATTTTGTATATGTTTCACCGCCGACAGTGTCAAATGCTGTATCATAGTTATGCAATAGATATTCAAAGGATTGGATTTTGTAATCTATTACTTCATCTGCCCCCAGATCTTGGACAAACTGTTTATCATCTGAACTTACAGTTGTTGTTACGTAAGCACCCAAATTCTTAGCAAGTTGAATGGATATTGAACCGATACCTCCAGCACCGCCATGAATTAAGATTATTTGTCCCTGGGATAATTCGACATTTTCTACAAGTGCTTGCCAAGCACTAACGCCTACAAGTGGTAAAGCTGCTGCCTCATTATGGCTTAGACTTTTTGGTTTGAGTGCAATGCTATCTACATTTGTAATGGCCATTTGTGCAAATGCTCCTGATCCACCACTTGTTACAGAAGCCTGTCCATATACTTCATCTCCTTGTGTATATTCCGAAGAGGCATCTCCATCACCGACCTGTTTGATAATTCCAGAAAAATCCATTCCCAAGGTTGATGGAAATTGAAGTGGTATCATTTGTTTCATATAGCCTTCGCGAATTTTCCAATCGACTGGATTTATACCAGCTGCTTTTATCTCGACTAAAACCTTTCCAGACGATATACATGGTAGAGGTGTATTTTGGTTAATCTCTATTACTTCACTATCTCCATATCTACTAATTTGAGCAGATTTCATACTAATATCAGGTAATCAAGATATTAAAGAATGATGTGGAGTAGATTAATTGATTACCCTAATTAGAAGGTCATTTAAAAAAAGTATTTGTTATATAATGTAAAAATTAGATAGATAATTGTTATATTATATATACTATCATTATTAGTAACTTCTGTATAAAAAATTATACTAGTCGAAATAAGGTTTTAACAATTGTTGTGCTTACATGCCTTATACTATCTTTAAGCGTTCTAACAACAACTATTACTTTCAATTATCATATGCTCAGCAGCAACAACAAAAACAACCACCTATAACTAATTCTTCTACTTCTAATAATACTAACGTAATCAAAGTTCAAGTAGGTGGTGGAAATAAGTCCACTTTATAGAAATTACACTCCACAAGAAGCAAATATTAAAACAAGGCAAAGTATAATATTTTACAATCCTACAAAGGTAGCAGAGCCCCATACCGTCACTTTTGTATTAGATAACAATACAAAACCAGGCCTTTATGCAATGTTTTCAGTCAAGAATTCTATTAACTTTACATCCATACCTTCAAATTCAAATAGCCAGCCAGTAATAATACCAACCAAACAATAAAAGTAAAGATACTGTAACAATTTTAGGTTCAAATGCAAGGGCATCTAATTCTGTGGCAATTGATTCATCGGGAAAATTTATTCAACTAGGTCATAATACTGTATATAAATTGAAAGGAGATGAAAAATACGTTAACTTAGGTCTCTTATTCCCAAAAGATATGGGACCACCTGACGGCACAACCTCTTTTACTCTATCATTTGATAAAGCAGGAACATACAGATATTACTGCATTTTTCATCCATGGCAAAAAGAAACCATTATAGTGAGGTAAAATAAATGTAGATTGTTATAAATGGTTGTTGATTTAACAATTAACCATTAACAATACACGATTAGATTAGTTTTAAATAAAAATTAATTCTATTTAATGTATATGTATATGTCTATTAAATTCGAAAATTTACTACAACAGATATATCACTAATGTGAAACTTTGGCTGCACAGATAAAGTAGATCTCATTCCTTTTTCTATAATGTTTTGTAAAAAAACGGACCATTTCTCGCCTAAATCATGGATAAGTGTAATGGTAAATTCTCTTTCTTTGGATTCCAGTTCATAATGAGCAAATCCCCCGTACCTGCAAAGTAAAGAGAGATATTCTAAAAACGAATATAGATTAATTTCCTTAAACCAAAATAATAGAAATTCTTTTGGAATTTTGTTTCCTATCTCACTTCCAATATCTTTAATTTTTATTTTATCCAATGCATCTATGATTAGTTTTAGAGTCTGTGGCCTCAAAGTAACTCTACCGAATCTTTCACTATATCTATCCCATTCTACATATTTTGATAATAAATTAAAGATAAGCGAATTGATGCTAACTCTTTTGGCTTTAGCATCTTTTTGAATTATTTGATCTATTTCATATGGTATTCTTATCGTTCTTAGAACAGTTTTCTGTCTTTTACTCATTCATATATCATATTGTATTAACTTGTACTACAATATCATTTTATATCAGTACTGTGCACGTCCAGCATATATCAAATAATTTAAAATACCTAACAGATGGAATCCAATGAAAATATATTATCAAATCAAAGAATTAAAAATGTCCTAGGGCAAGCTAAATATTTTAAGGATAAAGATGTAACGTTAGATCCAATTAAAAATAAACTTATCGCAATAATTGGTTATGGAATACAAGGAAGAGCTCAAGCATGTAATCTAAAAGATTCAGGGATAAATGTAGTTGTAGGGCTTTATCAAGAAAGTAAATCAAAAGATATCGCAATTAATGATGGTCAGAAAGTAATGGATGTTACTCAAGCTAGCAAAGAAGCAGATATAATATACCTTTTAGTTCCAGATATGAAACAAGGTATTGTTTATAAAAACAATATCAAACCCTATCTTTCAGAAAATAAAATTATATGCTTTTCTCATGGTGCAGCTATTCATTGGAAATGGATAGAACCTCCTTCTAATATAGATGTTATAATGGTGGCACCAAAAGGTCCAGGTCATAGAGTGAGAGAGTTATTCAAGGAAGGATTTGGTATACCTGCTCTTGTTGCTGTCTATCAAGATCGTTCTGACAACGCATGGAATATAGCTCTTGCTATAGCAAAAGGTATTGGCAGCACAAGACCAGGAGTAATCAAAACAGATTTCAAAGAAGAGGTTGAAACAGATTGGTTTGGTGAACAGGTAAACTTATGTGGTGGTGTACACTCTATGATTACGACTGCTTTTGAAACGCTTGTTGAAGCAGGCTATCAACCTGAAACAGCCTATTTCGAATGCTTGCATGAATTAAAAATTAATAGTTGATTTAATTTATAGTAACGGTATTACTGGAATGTACAATAGAGTAAGTGAAACTGCAAGGTACGGTGGACTGACTAGGGGACCTGCAGTAATTGATAAAAGTACTAAAATAAAAATGCAAAAAGTATTAAATGAGATACAATCCGGAAAATTTGCTTCAGAATGGATTGAAATTTATGAAAATGAAAAAAATGACTCTTTTGAGAAATTAATGCATAAATTAGAAAATCATCAAATCGAAAAGGTAGGAAAAGATCTAAGAGAAAGGATGTTCAGTAAAGAATAGACATATAGAAAATAAATCTCCACTACAAAAACACCATTTTTTTAAAATATATATAAGAATAACTTTTTTTACCAAATCGGATTGTGAACAACTGCCAAATGTTCTTGATAAAGGTATCTTAAAATTATTTTAATAAACCTATACTAATTTATATTATTCTCTATACCTCTGTACTTGGTAATACTTCCTGAATGCATTCAGATTGCTTCTTCTGGAATATATCAAATTATTGATATTACAAGTTAACCCAATAATTAATATGCTCTGAAGGCATTATATAAAATTAATATCCATAAATAAGATGCAAAATATTCTATAGACATTTTATTAATTGAACAGATCAAAGTTTACTTATATAACAATATAAGCAATGTTTATCTAAATACTATCTATGTCAGCTGATAATTCAGAGAAAATAGTAGACCTAACTGATTCACCTGCCGTCCAAATATTAAACGAAGGAGAAACGGACTTTATCGATATTGATATAAAAAATCTTGATGTAGGTAAATTTTATCGTGTAGAATATGAGGGAGATCTTTATGGTGTAGAGAAGCAAGATAATGGCAAGATTTCCTTTTATGAGGTAGTAGAATAAAATGTCTAATTCTTCTAATCCAAAACCAGTGGGAGATCGCTCTCATAGAACTTTAAAAAAGATAGGCGAAATTGATCCTCAGTTATGCGAACCAAACAATAAAAAAGAAATAGAACTCCATAGTTGGAAAAGACAAAAATCTGAAAAATGGCAAATATATATGGATAGTAATACAGGTCATTTGAGAAAATTAAAATTTCGATAATAATCCATCATCC
>JBBRRG010000049.1:0-8945 GCA_038200895.1 Candidatus Nitrosocosmicus sp.
AAAGATCTCACATCTATAATAAGTAAATTTGAATTCGGAGTATTAATTAATCTATATAAAGACTCACCATTAATTACAGTATCCAAAATTAAATTCAACATAAGTAAAATAAGCTAATAGATAATGCTTTCGTATAATAAAACAATAATTTAAAAAAGGGTTTAATAAAAAGTGATAAAATAGTCATGTGTATAAAATGGTAAGAAAAGCAGGAAAATCAAAATCGGAAGAAAACGGTTTGCCTGAATGGGCAGAAAATGAAATAAAATTTGCTAATTTTCAAGAATATGACGTAATTAATAGAACTGGCTATTTTTTAGATATTAATGAACAGAAAAAAAAAGCAGATATTCAATTATACGAATCACTTCCAGATGGAAGAACAATAATCGAAGAAATTGAAATATCAGACAAATCAAATATAAATGACTTTATGAAAGGTTTTGTATATGAATATAACATAAAAATTTCAAAAGCTGGACTTGGCGAACAATTAGTAGAATTATTAAAAACAAAATATCAACTTGACATAAATGAAATTTATAAATTTGAGTTAGAAAACGCACAAATGATGAATGTGGAATCAGACACCATACAGAATATTTCGGATGAAGACGATGAATAAAAACAAATAAATCAGTTTCAGAGGATTTTTTATTAAATTGTTTTTCCATATGATAATCGAACAATCTTGAATAACTATATGAAATCAACGATTCCTAATTCCTTTTCCAATCAGTCTACAAAAAGACTTAATCCGATCGATCATGTTTTAGTTTGCTTTCTTTTTCTTTTGAATGAGATCTTGTATGGCAAGTATCTTTTTTTATAAATTCATTTTAAAAATAGAAAAATAAAGTCATTTGATAAAGCAACAATGTAGCATAAAATGCATTATTAAGATGACTCTAAGGAAAAGTTTAGGTCATATCATAAAAATTTGAAAGGTTTTTTTTGTTTCTTGATTTCAAAAAAAAGAGACATAACAATTAAAGCTAAAAGTTTATCGTTAAGCGAAGAGTTATAGAAGGAAGTTTTTTAAACAGATATAACATTTCTTGCAAAAGATGTTTACGAAAAATTGAAATTTATTTAACACATGTGTTGAGTTGATTAGAAACTCTAAATACAATATATATTTCATAAGAATCACTATCAAAAAGTATTTCATTAAAAAACTGTTTTTATATCAACAAGGCTTAATTATCGGCAAATGTAGAAGGTGAAAACGGTTTTTAATAAGTTTTCCCTAAGGCTAATTTCATTAACGCAATCCACATTATAATTAAAGGAATGTGATATGAGGCTATACGCCAAGCAATTATTACATTTAATTGACTATCAGTAAGAATATGTCCTAGTTGCGAAAAATCATTTAAATGAGTAATATAGCCCCAAAGACCTAATTCGGCCAAACCAGATCCCCCTATTGTAACAGGCAAGGTTCCTAATATCGTAGAGGAAGCAGTAGCCATAAAAGAGACAAATAAATCGACATGGCTTCCTACTGAATGAGTTAAAACAAGAAAAGAGAGTCCATGAAAAACGAATGCTAATAAAGTAATTGCTATTCCAATTGAAAAAATTTTAACGGATTTGAATGAGCCAAAATTTTCTCTACTCATCATACACAAATCATCTAATGCTTTATTTATAGAATTAATTCCATGTTGAGCCTTTTCTTCAGAAATAAATTTTTTAGATAACTTTAACGAAAACGATGGTAATCTAATATTTTTTTTTGAAGAATAAATCAATATGAAAAACCAAAAACAAAAAGTTGGAAGAGCAATCAAAATTAATAAAATACCAATAAAGATAGCACCTTCCAGCAGTGCGTTAAAACCAGCTATAAATGCCAAAATCGTCCCAACAAAAACATCTGCTATAATCTCCATAGTAGTAACCCAAGCGGCTTTTCCTGCAGGAACATTATTTTTTGTTAAAAATGCGATTCGCACAAGTTCCCCACCGACATAAGAAGGAGTAGTTTGGGTTACAAATTCGCCTGCCAGTCTAGCAAAAGCTATTTTCCAAAATGAACTTATATTATTTCCAATGAATTTTCTGATAAAATAATAAAATCTAATTGCCTGCAGAAATATCTTTACCATTGTTGCCATGAAAGACAATAAAAACGGAATAACTCCAACAGAAAAAATATCTTGAAGCTTTACAGGAGTAAATACAAACATAAGTATTATGGGAATTATACTAGCAAGAATGGAAAGTAGCCGCCAATTCAAATTACAATAACTAAATCAAATAAAGGAGTATAATAATGATACAAATATAACAATAAAATTAGAATAAGATTCAAAATTAATTCAAATGTATACTATTTTCGTTACAGGTACCGCTGGTTCTGGAAAATCGTTATTAACATCTAACCTTTTAGAATGGTACAACAACAATGACTTTACGCCTATATCGATAAATTTAGACCCAGGTGTGACTAATTTACCTTATAATCCAGATGTAGACGTGAGGGACTTTATTGATATTTATTCTATAATGGAAAATTATAATTTAGGACCAAACGGTTCATTGATATTAGCAAACGATTTAATATCTACCAAACTAAACGAAATACAACAGCAAGTAGATGAGCTAAATCCAGATTATATTATTATAGATACACCCGGACAGATAGAATTATTCGCTTTTCGATCAAGTGGACCATATATCGTCTCAAATTTTTTTTCAGATAACAAAGTATCTCTTTTTACTATTGATGGAACTTTAGCTGAATCACCAAGTAATTATGTATCATTAATGTTTCTGTCACAATCGGTTAAATTACGATTAAATATCCCCCAAATTAATGTTCTTACAAAACGAGATAAAATAATAGATAAATTAAATGAGGTATTAGAATGGTCCAATTCCATTTCATCATTACAAGATTCGTTAAATAAAGAAAAAAATTTAGAGCAATCACTACAGAGTAAGGATTTAATAAAAACCCTTTTAAAAAATGGACATATAACAAACCCTATTGCAATATCAAATATAACAATGAACGGAATGATAAATTTATCTGCAGCTCTTTCACGAATATTCACACAAGGAGAAGAAAAATGAGGAAGAGAAAATTCAATGTGAAGGAATATGAAAAAAATAAATGAAATAGAATATCACGAATGCAAAACAAGTGCTCCTTCATCTACAGCAAATTTAGGTCCAGGGTATGATGTTTTCGGTTTAGGGTTAGATGCATTAGAGGATGTTATCGGTCTCAAGGTGATAGAAAGATCAAAAGACAATCTAGACAACATCAAGATAAAAATAAAAGGAGAAGGGAGTAAAAGTATTCCGACTGATCCAGAACAGAATTCATCAGGAAAAGTAGCAAAAAAAATAATCACAGATTTCAATTTGTATAAATACGATTGTATAATTGATATTGAAAAAAATGTTCCTGCAGGATATGGAATGGGAAGTAGTGCATCTTCAGCAGTTGCTACAGCCGTTGCATTTAACAAAATCTTCAAACTTGATATAAACGATATACAACTATTAAATTATGCTGCCGAAGGTGAACTGGCTAGTGCAGGTGTAAAACACTATGACAACATTGCAGGGTCATTTTTTGGGGATTTTGTAATAGTAAGGAGTATACCAGAATTAGATTTTATAAAAATAAAATCTCCACCAGAATTGACTTTGGTTGTTTGTATTCCATTAATAGAAGTCCCTAAAATGAAAACAGAAGTTGCAAGAAAGATATTACCGCAAGAAGTTCCTCTAAAAAAAATGGTACAAAATATTTCAAATGCATGTACCATTGTCGCAGGCTTTTTTAATAAAGATATACAAATGATATGCAATGGAATTGACGATTGTATAATTGAACCTGCAAGACAAAAAATGATTCCAGGATATGAACTAGTTAAAGAAAGATCACTTCAAGCAGGAGCATTAGCATTCACTATCAGTGGGGCCGGTCCATCTACAATTGCATTTTTAAAGTCGAAAGATAAAGGATCTCAAGTATCTAACACTATGAAAGAAACTTATGAAAAACTAGATATAGCATGTAAAACTTTTATATGCAAGCCTAGTAGTGGAGCAAAAATAATTTCAATAAAATAGTAAAAAGAGTTATTTTTTACTTTTATTAAGAAATGCAGACATCATTTTTTGCCTATCTTCGTGAGCAAAACATAATGCCCAGCCATAAATTTCTAATCTCAATCCGGTATCTATATCCGCATCCATACCTTTATTAATTAACATTTTACTAACTTTAATCGCATTAAAGCTATTTTTAGCAATTTCTTTGGCCAAGGTCAAAGAATGATCTAAAAGTTTACTATTAAGGATTTTTGAAAGTGCAATGTTTTTTTCCTTATCGTTATTTTGATCTATAGAGGAATCCAATTTGGATTTATCTTCATCTGTAAGTGAGACAAGATCATTAACAAGGCCCATTTTTTCGGCTTCTCGAGCAGTTATCATCTTACCTGTAAAAATCATTTCTTTAGCCTTTGCTGGACCAATTATTCGTAATAAGCGTTGAGTTCCACCCCATCCTGGAGGGATACCTATTGTTACTTCAGGTTGACCTATTTTTGCATTATCAGAAGCTATTCTCATATCGCAGACTAAAGCAAGTTCACAACCCCCACCAAGAGCAAAACCATTTATAGCAGCAATTACAGGTTTTTCCATTTTTTCGATTTTATTCAACATAGATTGTGCAGAGGAGGCATATCGTTCAGCAGTAACAGGGTCAATATTGACCATATACGAGATATCGGCACCAGCACAAAAGGAACGTTCACCAGATCCAGTAATAATTAAAACCTTAATTCCATGATCAACGGAAATTAAATCTATTGCTCGAGTTAATTCAGATATAACATCCAAATTCATTGCATTAAGTGCCTCGGGTCTATTTATTTTTATGATAGCAATATCATTCTGTAAATCTATTTGCACATACTTCATAGAAGACATAATCAAATTTCAACTGTTCTTTAAATAAACCTTATTAAAAAATTTAATTACTATGAACACCAAAAGTATCTTTTTGCAATTTCCATAAAAGTCCAAAGAGATGGGCATAACTTTTAGAATCAGGTTTGTTTGGATTTTTGTTATTTTTTCTCATATCCACAACAACTTTTTTCAATGTGTCAAAAACAAATGTATCTTGAACCATTTTAATGAAAATATCTTTTTCAAATGGCTTTTGAAGAATTTCTATAAAGCATTTCAAAGTTTCTATATATTCATAAAAAATTTTCTGGGGCCATGCAGAGGCAAATATTATTCTTTGATCTTTATTCAAACTTAATACTTCTCTTGCAACATTTAAACCATTTTTAGTGGATATAGAAGACATGTTTTTTGGTGCCAAATCATAATCTAAAATGATTAAATCAAAATTATTGAAGGAATTAGGATTTTGTTGTAGCGACTTGCGATATTCGTATAATCCATCTTCAACGTTTCTTGCAATAACATAATTATACTTATATTCTTGAAGCCAGAGTGAATACAAATGACAAATATCAGCATCATCTTCAATAATTAAAACATTCATATAAACCACTATAAAATTAACAAAATATTAAAATTTTCTAATAAATAGATTAAATCAGTTATGCATTTCGTCTTTAATAATCTTTACAATTAAATCTAAAGAAACAGGCTTAAAAAGAAATTGAACATTTATTTTATCTTTAGTGAATAACTCATCTATTGCATTTTTATTAATTTTATTGGATGACATAAAATAGCCTTTGACATTATCATCTCGTTTTTTCAACTCATCATAAAGATCAAATCCATCAAGACCTCCAACGTCAATACCTATAAAAATCAAAGAATATGTACCAGGAGCAAAAGATTCCATAGCATTTAAAGGATCATCATAATAATCTATTTCATATCCTAGTTCTTGAATTTTATTTTTAATTATATGTAAGTTTTCAGAAAAATCATCTATAAGCAATATCTTGTTATTGTCGAATTTATTTTCCATTGTAGGAGAAGCGGCTTTATGAGAAAATATTGGAATTTTTACAATAAATTTCAACCCCAAATCAGGCGATCTATTTCTTACTTCAATACTTCCACCATGAAGCTCAAATAGTTTTTTAGAAATGAACAAACCTAAACCAGTACCACCACTTGTTTTTGTGAAAAATTTTGTAAATAGATGATCAAAATCCTTGTCCTGTATTCCTGGGCCTTCATCTTCAATAATTATAGTAGCAAAAGAATTATCTACTTTGGATAAGCTAACTGTTATTTCCTGTCCTTGGTTATTTTTTGTGAAAAAATACGAATTATTCAATAAATTATAAATTGCCTGCGAAATTAGAGATGGATCAGCTTCGATACATAAACCTGGTTTATCATAATAAGTAAATTTAACATCAACTAATTCCCTAAGTGAAATGTTTTGATATTCAGTAATGATATTATATATGGTTAAATTGATGTCAAAAAGTTCTTTGTTTATTCTTAATGAATTTGTTTCTATTCTAGAAACATCCAATATATCATTTGCAACATCTCTTAATTTTTCCCCATTTTTTATAATAATATCTAGATACTCCAGCATGGTTGAATCTTTTATTTTTGACTTTAAAGTTTTAGAAAATCCTATTATTGGTAAAATAGGATTTCGTAATTGATGAGTTGCGATATCCATAAAATCTTGTTGGAATATATTATGCTTTTCCAATGTCTCATTTTTTTCCACAGCATTCCAGAGAAAATCATATATCATTGAGAAAAAAGAAGTTAATTCATTAAATATAATATTATATAAATTACAATTAAATGTTTTTTTAGATTCATCGTAGTATATTTTAAAAAAAAACATTATTTTTCTGTTAATAGTAATTGTTATCAAATTCTCTTGCTGTTCTGAAGAAGAGGAAATGTTATTAATATAAATATTTTTAATTGATGAAAAAAAACTATGAATAGAATCAAATTGATTTCCATAACATGCTGACAAAATACGAATATGCGAAAGATTTTTTTCGGCTATTGATTTTATTGAATTATAAAATGAACCATTTTTTAAAAATAAAAAAGAGTAAAAAGAATTAAGATATATGTCTATAAATTCTGGTTCAGAGTTTTCAAATAAATTATCAAAACCATGAAAATCCATTCTATCTATATTTACAGACATCTTGGACATTCAATGAATTATTTTTTTTTGTATACATCGTCTAACATAATATCCAGATCGTCTTCAAATTTCTTCAATATTCTTCTTAAACTTTGTTCCAGTTCCTTGACACGTTTTTCAGTTTCTAGTTTAAAAATATCTCTAGAAATTGAAGAATATACATGAAAATGACCGCCTTCTTTTAGAGTTCTACTTTCCTTCACGCATATTCCCAAACCAGTTAGTTTTTGCAAGGATCTAAATACAGTACTTTTGTCCCTGTTTACGGCTTTGTATAAATCCTCCAAAGTCATTTGTTTATCATTATATTTTATGAGAGTAAGTAACAAATCCATGTCTAATGGAGACAGATCATATATGTAAATAAATAGATCTTTGAGAGTTGCACTCATTCTTGTAATCGCATTGATCGATGATGATGGCATTTACTCTTTATACTACGTATTCGTGCTATTTAAAATTATCTACAAAAACACATCATATTTCAAAGAGCTTGAAAAACTAAAAAATATAAGAATTTAATAGTATTAAATACCTAATTGCTTTACTATTAAATTATCAAAAAGAAAAAAGAATAAATGTTATGCACCGGCCATCCCATTTCGTAATTCTACTCCACGATGATCTTCAGATTCTGAGGCAGCTTTATGCATTTCGGACACTGCACAACCCATTTGAGCTTCAGGTTTACCTTTTCTCATCAATCCACGATAAAGACCTGCTTCCAAAGTTTGCCCATGTTCTTTTTCCCATTCTTCTACAGGAATACTATATTTCTTTTGAATTCTGTCTCTATACCATTCAGGAATTACGTTAAAGGCACAGAAGGGTACTATACGTAAATCAGGTGTTAAATAGTGAATATCACATCTTTGCAATCTTTCTAAATCCTCGTTATATTTATCCTGAAAATGCATCATTCCTAGGAATAATGATCGTACATGCCATGAACCAACTGAATCAAAGTTTTGTTTAAGCAATATACTAGAGAACATTCTACCCAAATCTAATCCATATGGTTGTTTAGATCTATCAACGAATTGATTTAATTTTCGTATTATTTCCAACATAGTCCAATATCTATTAGATCCAGATTTTATTTCTTCAGTTTTTTCCTCAAAGTATTCTAACAATCCTTTGATATCAACAAAAGACGTAAGTGGTGTTAATTTTTTAGTTTGAGTATCTTCAAATACATATGTTCCTGCACCACAAGCAAAATGAATAGATAATTCATATTTTGGTTTCTTGCTAAATGCCTCTATAACATTAGTTAAAGGCATACAGGAGGGAACTGGGAACCATCCATCTTTAGATATTTCACCATTGGTTTGTTCTTCAATTCTTTCAATACAATCAGGAATAGTAATTCTATACTTTTCTCGTTCTTTTTTACTCATTCTGCCTGTCAGAGAAACAGGTTGAAAGTTTACTGCATGTACAACATCCATATTCTTTTGCGCAAAGCGAATAATTCCTCCTAATTCATGATCATTGATAGATTTAATTACGGTTGGAACAAAAACAACAGTCATTCCACATTTTCTCGCAGATTCCAGCGTTGAAGGCACTTCCCAGTGATTCTTGGGGTTTGTACGTGGCGTAATACCATCAAAAGATAAATAAAGATTGCTTACACCTGCCATTCTAATCTGTCTCATTGTATCAGGTGACAGTGCTAGCTTTATTCCATTTGTATTCATCTGCACGTGGTCTACCCCCTCTTCCTTCATTATCTTTATGAGAGAAGTAATATCGTCACGGAGCATTGGTTCACCACCTGTGA
>JBBRRG010000050.1:0-8691 GCA_038200895.1 Candidatus Nitrosocosmicus sp.
TTTCCCGAGGTTATCCACGTCCCCTGGGCATGTTGACTACGTGTTACTGAGCCGTATGCCACATATTGCTATGTTGACTCGCATGGCTTAGTCCCACTCTGATAGCAGTCGGGTCCGGCAGGATCAACCGGAGTCAATAATTTAAAATAATATAAAATAATGAAAACAGTATGTTAAATAATGTTTATCTAAAATATTATTTTCAGTATGTTATACTATTCTAAATTATTATTGTGGTTGGTTGATTTGCTAATTACGTTTCATTTGTAGTGTAAATACAAAAGGAACGTTTATTGAGTTATTTCTCTAGCTATCTTTTTGAATTTATCTATAGATAGCTAAAGAGAGAGTACGATCGAAAAGAAAAATATCTTAAAGATTGGTTGTTGTTATTATTATTGTCATTGTTATAAATAATTATGATTTGTGATATTAATTATATTGGATATTCAATATTCAATAGTGAATATAAAATAGTTTTAATTTAATTTTCGATTATTAACATATTATTATAATATCTTTTGTGTTATTATAATACAATGTTATTTTTTTGTCTATCTGATCATTTCCCATGTCAGATTCAATCTATCAAGTCAGCACCGATACGTTGATTGAATCCCCATTACTATCTAATACTATGATTATTAATCGATAATCAAGATATTTGATTACTTAATTTGTTTTACAATTAACTGTATGTTAATATTGCAACGAGCGCATCTGGAGGTCAGTAAATCACATTATGGCACATGCCAACTTCAATACCGACGCCGCCATTTGTCTTGGACGCGTTCAAACTTATTAACATAGATCATAATATTAACTTTGGGATTGCAATAAATTACATTGAGTAGAGGAGAATAAATTGTCAATAATTTTTAAAAGGATGAATTGAATAAATATGTGATGGCAAAATTAGATTTATCTCTGGATGAACAGCCAAATTATTATCTAAAAAAACTCCCAGAAAATATCCCTTCCTTGTTACTTTCCTCATTTTATGTAGGAGAAAAAAGATCTGTGTTTTTAAAATTTTATAATCCTGATGATTCTCAAATTTATTTTTGGAGTGAATATTTTATTGACAATAATATAAAAAAACATCAGCCATACTGTTATGTAAAAGAAATTTATGCTGATCAAGTTAAATTAGTAGTTGATAAAGAACCTCATAGATTCAAACAAGAAGAAGTAAAAAAACAAGACGATATAGAAGATAAAGAAATCAATGTTTTTAAAATAATAGCACCTGATCCACTTTCTATTGGAGGCACAGAAAGCAGTTTTAGAGAAAAGGTCACTTCATGGGAAGCTGATATAAAATATCATGAAAGTTATTTATTTGATTGTGGTCTTATCCCTGGCGCATTTTATAGTAGAACTGGCAACAATTTAATATTTTATGAATTTCCTATACCTAAAAAAGTTGATCAATATCTAGATAATCTTTTTAAATCTACTCATCTTAAAACTGATTTAAAAAGCAATGAATATGATAAATTCCTTTTAAAATGGTCTAGATTATTAAATCAACCCATTCCCGATATTAAAAGAATTTCGCTAGATATCGAAGTGGATTCTGATGATGGTAGAATGCCAACTGCAAGGGATCATGATAAAGTTATTTCTGCTGTTGGTTTATCCGCATCTGATGGATTAAAAAAGGTCTTTGTTTTAAAAAAAAATAATGATTTTGATCCTTCAAAATTAGCTACCACCGTGGAATTATGTGAAACTGAAAAAGATCTATTGTTGAAAGTTTTTACCCTAATTCAAAATTATCCTGTAGTTTTAACTTTTAATGGTGATGATTTTGATTTACCATATCTATATGCCAGAGCACAAGATCCATCTATAGATCCAATTAATAAAAAACCAATCCAAAAAGACTTGATACCTATTTTGGTAAAAAAAGATTCTTTTATAAAAAGGGGTATTCAAGCCGATCCAGTATCTTTAAAATTTGGAATACATATAGATCTTTTTAGAACTTTTCAAAATAGATCTGTTCAGAATTATGCTTTTAGTCATAAATATTCTGAATTTACCTTAAATGCGATATGTGAAGCTCTTTTAAATGATTCAAAGATAGATTTTGATGGCAACATAAGTGATCTTCCTTTAGAAAAACTATCAGAATATTGTCTCAAAGATGCAGATTTAACTTTTCGTTTAACATCTTTTAATGATAATTTATTGATGAAATTGTTAATTATTATTTCTAGAATATCACGAATGTCTATCGAAGATATAACTAGATTTGGAGTAAATCAATGGATAAGATCAATGATGTTTTTCGAACATAGACAACAGAATATCCTCATTCCACGAAGAGAAGAGTTACAAAAAAAAGGAACCTCATCTACACTGGCAATTATAAAGGAAAAGAAATACCGTGGGGGTTTGGTAGTCGAACCCGTTTTGGGAATACATTTTAATGTGGTAGTCGTTGATTTTGCTAGTCTATATCCTAGTATAATTAAAGTTCACAATTTATCTTATGAAACAGTTAATTGTCCTCATAAAAACTGTCAGAGTGATCCTTTGACACATATCGACCAAACAAACCATTGGGTATGTAAAGAAAAACGGGGATTGACTTCGGTGTTAATAGGTACCTTGCGAGATTTGAGAGTTAATTATTACAAAAATCTTTCAAAAGACGGTTCGCTGAATAAAGAAGATAAGCATCTTTATAGTGTAATTAGCCAGGCCATTAAAGTTATTTTAAATGCTACCTATGGTGTTATGGGAGCGGAAATCTTCCCTCTTTATTGTTTACCTGTAGCTGAGGCTACAGCAGCAATTGGAAGAATAACAACAACAAAAACCATTGTAAAGTGCAAAGAAAATAATATTGATGTTGTTTACGGGGATACCGATTCTCTTTTTTTAAAAAATCCTCCTAAAGAAGGATTGAGTACTATATCATCTTGGGCCAAAAAAGAGTTAGGTATAGACTTGGAAATAGATAAACAATATAGATATGTTGTTTTCAGTGATTTAAAAAAAAATTATCTTGGTGTATTGGAAGATGGGACTGTGGATGTCAAAGGATTGACCGGAAAAAAATCTCATACACCGCCAATCATAAGATATGCTTTTTATGATATTTTGAATGTTCTAAAAGAGGTTTTCTCTGAAAATGACTTTGAAAAAGCAAAAGAAAAAATAAAAAAAATAGTACAATCAATTGCAGAGAATCTAGAAAATAAAAAAATTTCTCTTGAAGAATTAAGTTTTAATGTAATGATAAACAAGTCACCAGACAGTTATGGAATAAAAACATCTGATAAACGATCTGATAAATCACTATCTTTAGATGGTAAAGAAAAAGAAATTGAAAGTTTAAAGGGTATTCCTCAACATATTAAAGCAGCAAAACAATTGGTTGAAATAGGAAAACAAATTAAGACAGGAGATATAATTTCCTATGTTAAAACCAGGACATTAGATGGTGTAAAACCAGTGGCACTAGCTAATCAAATGGATATAGATACAGAAAAATACCTTGAATCCATGGAATCGACCTTTGATCAAATTCTTTCATCTTTAAACTTGAATTTTAAATCAATTATTGGGAAACCTCGACAAACAAACCTGGATGAATTATTTTGGAATTAAAATTCTTTAAGACTGTTATTTTACTAGTTGTCGGTGATGACGACTAAAATGGATAGTCTCTCTTCATTAGAGGGTTTTTTTATTAAACCTGAATATACTAACTCTAGTTGTAGTTTTTGCGATATTCCAAAACCTATCTCTTTTGATGAATCAAATATAAATATTATTGGACTCCCTATAGATATAACAACTACATTCGGTAAAACAGCCTCCTATGGTCCTGAAGTTATTAGAATAACTTCTGCAAAACAAATTGAAACATTTGTTTACGAAAAAAATATTGAAATTTTTGATAGATCTCTTATATTCGATTTAGGTGATTTGACATCACCATCTCAAAAACAAATTGATATTCATAATAAAAAAGAGGTCCAGTTATTCTGGGAGGATTTTGATAGACAAATTTCTAAAATAATATCTAACTTATTGAGTAATAAGAAAAAACCTGTTATATTAGGAGGGGAACATACAATTATTTATTCTGTATTCAAAGAATTTGCAAAAAATGAACCATTATTGCTACATTTTGATGCTCACCGAGATTTAAAACCGTTCTATGATGGAATGAAAATTTGTCATACTACGCCATTTTATCATTTGATTAACGAAGGTTATTTAAAAGGTCAAGATTTAGTTCAAATAGGAATACGTCAAGCAGATAAAAATGAAAATCTATTTGCATTAGAAAGGGGAATTATAACTTTTGATGCTTGGGACTGTTATAATTCATTTACAAATTTGAAATACTGGTTGAAAGAAAATTCAAAAGATAGGGATATCTATATTTCATTTGACATAGATGTATACGATATTTCATATGTTCCATGCACTGGAACTCCTGAGCCATTTGGACTGACTCCTTTTCAAATTAATGAAATAATTAATAGTATTGATGATTCTTCAAACCTAATTGGGTTGGATTTTGTAGAGACTGGATTAAAAAATAATGACTATAGGGAAGGTACTTTAGCTACTCAAACTCTATTACGAATCCTTACTCATAATTTTATTAACAATTAATTATATTAATATTATATATATTAAAGTAAATTGTAATAGATAATTCATTTTCAATTTTTCGTCAATTCATTATTTTGGGTCTTAATGATAATAATTCAGGTAAATTTATAGGGAGAAAAGGCTTGCCCTTAACTTGCTCTAATATCTTTTCTTTTAGTTCATCATTAGTGCATTCATAATTAGTTTTGTTAATTCTATCTCGAACAGAAATAATATTGCTAGATGTTTCCTTTTCACCTATTATAGCTATAAAATGAATCCATTCCATTTCTGCCTCTCTTATACGTTTAGATAAAGATTCTTCTCTATCATCTATATCTACACGAATATTATTTTCTTTAAAATAGTTGTTAATCTCAATACATTTTGAAACAAAATTCTCATTCACTGGAACTAATCTCATTTGGGTATTCATTAACCATAATGGTAGATGTGGTATTTTTCCTTGTTTCATTAGTTTTGCTGATTTTTCTAATAATGCAAAAATTACTCTTTCGATGGCACCACTAGGAGAATTATGCAGTATTATTGGATTTTGTTTATTGCCGTTTTCGTCTATGAATGTAATTCCATAGCGCAATCCATTTTCTATATCAATTTGATCTGTAGATAGTGCGGATGCTTTTCCTAAATTATCTATATAATTGAATTCCCATTTTAATACAAAATAAAAGAACCTTTCTTTCCACATTTCTACAAGTATCGGTTTATTGATTTTTTGACAGATCTGTTTAATAAAATCCTTATTATTTAAATAAAACTCCTCTGTGAATCTTATTGCCATTTCTAGATCATTAGATAATGATAAACCAATTTCCTCAATAACGGATATGGAAAGGTCGATTCTTTTCATAAATTCAATTTTTGATTGTTCCATATCCTTGCAAAATGCATGACAATCAGGCATACTAAATGCTCTTAATCTTCTTAAACCAACAAGTTCTCCACTTTTTTCTCTCCTAAAACTATATCGTGTAAGTTCGTAAAGTTTTAATGGTAAATTTTTATATGAAATCTGAAAGTCTTTTGCCATCAAAAATTGACCAAAACAAGCAGCAAAACGCAGAAATAGTTCCTTTTGATCAGATTTAAGATTATACTGTCTTGCTGGAAATCTATTAAAATAACTTTCCATGGATGAATGGTGAGAATCATACATTATTGGAGTTTCAACCTCTAATCCACCATAGGCAGCAACTTTTTTATTTATAAATTGTTCTAACAATGATTTTATCAATCTGCCTTTTGGATAGAATCTCATATTTCCAGGATCAGATGCTGGTTCATAGTCTGCTATACCTAATTTTTTCATTAATTTGACATGGGGTGGTTGTTCATCTACGGTTCTCTTTTTGGACAACTCATAATTGAATAACAAATTCAAATTTTCTTGAGATTTTTGAAAAGAATAGTCTGAGTACGAAACCAAATTACCTTGAGTATCTAGGACATACCAATAAGACTTTAAAGAATTTTCTGCAGCTAATGCAGTAGAGGATGATGATGATATATTGATTTCATTTTTATTAGGTAGATCATCATCGAAATCTTTATTTTCATTTTCTTGATTTTTTATAAAAGTTTTAGAGTTCTCAGCTAATGGATGTCCTTTGATTTTTAAATTTAACTCTTTTGTCCAGCCAAATGGCGCTCTATTTATTTTTATGCCGTTCAGACTTTCTTTTAATTCTTTTTCAATTTTCTTTAATAAATCTAGAGCAGCTTTCGGAGATTCCAGATTTGAACTCAGATGAGAATAAGGATATAATAAGATAGAGTCGCATTTAATTTTATCAAGATAAATTTTGACTCCCATGATAAAATTTTGGATTATCATTTCATCATCATCATCTTTTTCCACTGAAATCAAAATAACAACTGTTTCATCATATCTTTTTTTTTCTTTAATTATATTCTCTTCGGATTCTTTAATTTCTTTATTAACGGGATAGTATTCTACATAATCTACATGTAATTGCAAAATTTTCATAATTAATTATTTGAAATATTCAGTTTGATATAATCCATACCTATATATCATTCATCTATAATGTTGAGTAAATGTTTTTTATTAGATTTTGCAAAAACATATTGTGGGAATAATTGATCTAAGTGTTGCTTGTTCTTATGATGATTCTCAAGAATATTGTACATATGACAATCCAGAATATTTTCAAAATGAATTAATAGGATATTCATTGATGCTCATCCAATCAAAATTTTCTGAAATAAATAAATTAAACAGCTTTAATCATATTGAGAATTTAATTGAAAGGGTAATTTCTCACGAAACCATTCATGTAGTTATAAAAAAATTAGAAGGAAAAGAAACTTCTGATAAATTGGATGATTTAGAGATTTCTTTTCCTTTTGGGATGGGAAAAACTCATATCATAAAAATGAATTTTCTAGGATATGCCACTGATAATACTGGGCTAGTAGGTATTAATTAATAAATTCTGTAATTTTGTAATTTTTTGATTCTTTTACTAAATTTATTATTTCTTTTTTTAAAGAAATTTTTTGATTTATATGCGAAAATTTTTTTATAAACTCTATTTCATCAGCATATAATATTTGATCATAATTAAAAATCTGATTAAAGATTAATTTTTGATTTATTTTTTGAATATTTGCTAAATTTCTATACAAGTTATTATAATTGATATTTATCTTTGACCTTTCAAGAGTTCGTATGAGATTAATTTTATTGATGTTAAGAAGACTATCTGAAAATACTCTATTGTAGTTATTGAGTTTAATGAATGTTTTTTCCCTATCTATATATCCTAGAATTGTTGAGGGTACTATTTTGAAAAGCCCATTTTTTTTTATTTTAGCAGCATGGTCATTGTCTAATATAACAATTGAACGACCAAAGGTCAAAATTGCTTCAATTATTTGATTTGCCAACCGTTCATCTAGTTTATCTCTGTCTGATTTAATTTCTATTGGAAAAATAATTAAATTCTGTATCTTTATTTTGTATTTATCTGATATCGATTTAAGTAACGTATTTCTAAAAAAAACACCTTTTATATCCTCATCAATTTCGATAGACTTATTTTTTAGTTTATTAAATTTTGTTTCTTTTGTTTTGATTATTGCCAAAATTAAATCAAATTTCTTGTTTAATCCCTCATTTCTTATTTCAATAATATTATTGGAAAAATTATTATTTGAAAAAAAATTATGGTTATTATTAGTTTTAAGAAATTCAATAAATTTATTTTTTAATTCTATTTCATTCATTTTATTTAATTATATTTTTGTTTTATTATATCTAATAAAAAAATTATTTACATATTGCTTTTAATTCAGATATAAATTTACTTAAATAAGATAGCATTTTATCTTTATCGTTTTCGTTATTCATAATTAATTTCATCAAAGAACTACCTATAATAATTCCATCAGCACCAGACTTTAACATATTTTTTCCATCGCTAGGATTACTAATTCCAAATCCAACAGCCAGTGGAATTTTATATCTGTTAATAATTTCCTTGGTTTTAGAAACTGCATCAAAAGTATATTTCTCAAAATTAAATCTTGAACCGGTAATACCGAAAACTGAAACCATGTAAACAAACCCTGTAGAAGCAGCAGCTATTTCTAACAGTCGCTTTTTACTTGTATTGGGAGCCGATAAAAATATGGTTGCTAAACCTAATTTCTTTGCCAAACTTACATATTCCTGAGATTCTTCGACATTTAAATCCGGTATGATAAATCCATCAATATTATTTTTTTTTGCTAATGTTAGAAAATTTCTTAGATTATTGGAAAAAACAATGTTAGAATAGGTCATAAACAGAAATGGAGTATCATTGAAAGTTTTCTTCAAATCATTTACAATTCCAAAACATGTTGATGGTGTTATTCCTTTTGATAGAGCTATTGAAGATGCTTCCTGAATGGTTGGTCCATCAGCCATGGGATCTGAAAATGGTATGCCTATTTCTATGATATCCGCACCAGACTCAATAAGCGTCTTGATTATTTCTTTGGACGTTTTTGGATCTGGATAACCACCGATAATATAAC
>JBBRRG010000051.1:0-8653 GCA_038200895.1 Candidatus Nitrosocosmicus sp.
CAAAATAATAAGAAGGAGAAGATAATGATGAAAGGATTAAAGAGGGTTAGAGTAATACGGCCCACGCCGATGTACATAGTTTCTAACAAGGAGCCAGGATACCAGATTATTACCCCCACGGAAAAATACGCGGTCAAACAGCAAAGATTCTTAGAATAATTATAATAATTTTGCAGTAACTTACAAATTTATATGGGCCGGGTCGGATTCGGACCAACGACCCCCGCCACGTCAAGGCGGTATCTTAACCAGGCTAGACCACCGGCCCTCGATATTATCATTGTTATACTTTTAGATCTAAATATAAAATTTGTGTTTGAATAAAGTACAATAAATTTTATATTTATTAGATTTCAAGTGTATTACCTGAATATATGGAAAAAATAACTTAGAATATTGTCAAATAAAAAGAATGGTTTCATTCATTATAAATAAACCTTGATTAAAAATTGATTCTGAATATATTCGGTTATGATGGTTTGCTACTATCCAGTCTATGAAGAAGGTTTTTTAGAATCAAGTAAATCAGAAGAACTGAAATATTCTGTTAGATTCTGAATAATATATTTCAAGATTGGCTATATTTATGAGAAACACTCAGTTTCCACAGATAAAGCAGATTGTATCTGCAAAAATGTATTTTCTTGAAACTAAAATATGCTCATAATTGATTCAGATATATCGAATTTCCTAACTAGTAATTAAAAATCATTAAATGAATAGGTCTACTGATTTCAAAATTAGATTAGTAATTTATGAACAATACTTTAATTTACTCCAGAACCTAATTAAAGTGTAGATATAGTATTTATCGGTCTCAATTTTTTAGATAATGGTTTAGTCGATATTGGTAACAATCATTAGAATTGATTATATTACAAATAGATACATAAGAAATCAATATTTATGCGATATGCTTATAGAATACATATGTAATAATAGTATTTATTTAGATTTAATTTTATTATATTAATTGCTTAAAAGCTATTATGGAAATATTGATTTAAAAAGTATGTTAAAATTTCAACTGATCATAAACATGGAAAGTTTGTCGTAGATAAATAATTATTTGATACTGTTTTTCTGGTATAAAATATTAGCCCGTCCCAAACCAACCAAAAACAGTTCTGTGGACGCTCCCGGTCCTATCAGGAGAACCAAATAAACTTGCATCGGGTAATGCCTCAAAATAACCTGCAATTTCATCATTAGCGCCCCTAGTGCTCATTAAATAGCCTGTAAACATTTGATTTGCAATAGGATAAATAGTATCCATGATTCATGCAAAAGTTAATTTTTGAGAAACATTATCGTATGTATCTAGTATTTGATTTGTAGATCGAGAATTAAGTTTCATCATGTCCTTTACAATATTATTCTACTTACTGTAGTAATTGTTAATCTCCCCTTTGTTCCATTCACATCAACACTCCATATGGACTCTACGTGTATAGGAGAAAAACCCATTGACGAATTTGTAGTTACGGCATTTGTTTTCATATTATTTGAGAACAGACTCGAGTTAAACAAGATAAAAAATGTAGTATACATGTAACAGATATTATGATCAATTGATATAATTTGTCCATTATAATTATAATTATATAAAAATAAAAATTTTTAAGTGTTAGAATTTTTAAAAAGATTTTATATAACAATCGAAAATAAATTAGGTTATTATGTACAATAATAAACAGTATATAGGTATTAACACATAAATGATTCTGGAAATATTCAATCCAATAATATCATATATAACATCAATTATTTCTGGTCTGGGATACCCCGGAATATTTTTTCTCATGGTAGTAGAAAGTGCTATGATTCCAGTACCAAGTGAAATAATAATGCCATTTTCAGGATTCCTTGTTGCTGCAGGAAAGCTATCTTTTATTGATGTAGTACTAGCCGGATCATTTGGAAACTTGGTAGGCTCTATAATCACATACTATCTGGGTATAAAAATAGGAAGACCTTTGATTTTAAAATATGGTAAATATATTTTTTTCAACGAGAGGCATTTAATATTTACAGAAAAGTTATTTGAAAGGCTAGGAGATAAAATTTCTTTTATAGGACGATTATTACCAGGTATTAGAACCTATGTATCTTTTCCTCTAGGTATCGCAAAAGCTAATCTTATCAAATTTATAATATATACATTAATTGGGTCCATAATATGGAATACTCTTTTAACTTATGCAGGAATACGACTAGGAAGTGATTGGCAAAGCTTTCACAAATACTCACCATATCTAGATATTATTGCAATCATCATAATAGTAGCGTTTGTAATCTGGTTTATCCATAAATTGAAAAAAATGAACATAGAAAAAAAAATTTGACAAGATATTAATCTAATCTATTTTTTTATTTTTATTTTTATTTTTATTTAAATGGATATCAATAATAGGGTCATAAGACTATTAGAAGTAAACCTATATACTCTATTGAATATAAATTCATCAATTATAATTATTTATTCGTTTAACGAATCTCGTGAACCAAATTCATTTTTTAATCCATACACACTAGCGATTCTTTTTATATCGATATTAGTAATTTTGCATGTTCTGTGAGCCAACTTCAAACAATAAGGATATCCATTTATACTATGATAACAAATCATATCCACTATTTTTTGTATTTCGTTCTCAGATAATAATAAATTATTAACTATTTCGATTTTAATTAATGGAACAAAAGGGGACAATCTTGCATAAATTTCTACAACATCAAAAATACCAGAAAGATTAGAATTTGTATTGATATTGGGTAAGCTAAATCCAGATTTAAAACCTAATTTGTTGAAATAATATATATCCGCAGCTTTTGATCCATATTCTTTGAATTGATTTTTGGTATTAGAATTTTTTGAAATAAACAATATCAAAGAATCATTATTTTTTTCTAACAAATTTTGCACTTTATTTGTATAACGCGAGCTTTTATTATGGAGAACGTTAGATATTATGGAACCGTCTATGCATAAAATATCAGGTTTTTTTTCCATACCTATAACTGAACTTGACAAATCAATTTCCATACTCATCGCTTCTGAACTAAGCGAATCACCACTTATAGTATTAACACCATAATTCCATCTTGTAGACAAAATATGATTAAATGAAGTGACCGCAACGCAGTCTATCACAAAAAGATCGATACCCTGATAAGATTTCTTATTCCAACTACTATCAATACCAACAGAAAATGTTTCCTTTTTCTCAGGAGAATATTCAATCCATCGTCCAGAAGCTATTTTTAAAATATCGGGAAATGAAACATCATGTATCAAAGATAATTTTTTTTCTTTGTTTTTAATAGCGTCAAGATAGAGATCAGACAGCAATAATATATGGACGGGATTTTAGATTATTTATTCATTTATAGAGAAATAACAAAATATAGTTATTTTTGGAAAAATAGATTACCCATTATTTTTTTAGATGATGTTTTTTATTAATAAGATAACCTAAGATTTTAATAGTACAAATTCCCGCCACTATCATCATCACTATGAGCAGGGCCACAGTCATGCCTTTTCCATTTGATTTATTAAAAATGCTCAGAAAACATATCTAATATCAAATCCTACCTAATTCTAAGATTTCGTGTATGTCCTCGCAAATATATCGGCGGTTTTCATAGAATAATGAGTAACCAAATCAAGGAAGAAGAAAAAATAAGAAAATATAATTATTTTAATGGAAATTGCAAATTAAATGGTGTTTCAGAAGATTGAGATTGAGTCCCCCTAGCCAAAGTAGTAGAAAATGTTCCGTTTATAACAAGTGAATTCGGTTTAACCGGAGTTTTGGAAATATTTGAATTATAGTTTTTAATTAGAGTACCATTTGAATTAAATAAAGAACTACCCTCTGAGGATAATGGCTGTTTATCCTTCAAAGTTATTGTTTGATTGCCTATTATAGGATAAACAGAACTCAGCGAGTCTATAAATCCCTGGGGTTTTGATCCGATGTCAGCTGAAGCCAATCTAACATTATCAAAATAAACACCATAACTTAGGGTCTCCAATATTGCAGCTCCTCTATTAGGATTATGTACATTTAATGCTATTTGTACATTTGTAACATTATTGATAGGGACTATATCCAAAGATTTCATAGATACTGTCAAATTATCATAATTGGATGTGGAAACTTTTGTTTGAGATGATTGTTGTTGCGGTATGCTTGATTTATTTTTTATGCCTTGTTGATCGGCCACTCCCACAATATTCGAACTGGATTGGGATGGAGATGATGATAATTGAAAAGTAGTTGGTTTAACAGTATTAGGATTAGTTTTACTGTTATTTAAAGAAGAAATAGAAGGATTTTCTGAAGAAAAAAATCCAGAATTAATAATATAAAATATTATTCCAATCATTAATATAGCTATTCCAGCAGCGTAGACAACCTTAGTATTCATAAATATCAATTACTTGGATAGGTGCCTATAAAATGGTTTAGAAAAATCATTTCTAAAATACATGCAATCATTAACAACAAGACATAGGCGATAGCGCAAATGGATTCGAACATAGAGAACAACAATTGGGATGCAGAAAACTATCATAAAGTTTCAAACATTCAAGAATTATGGGCAACAGAAATTTTAGAAAAAAGAAAATTTAGAGTAAATGAAATTGTCTTGGACGCAGGATGTGGAACAGGTAGAGTTACAAAAATAATAGCAAACAATGTCAAAAGAGGCAAAGTTTATGCAGTAGATGTAGATGATAACATGATAACAAATGCTAAAAAAAATCTTAGAGATTTTTCCAATATAGTGTTTGTTAAATCAGATTTATCAGATGTAAAATTACCTGAAAAAATGGATTTAATTTTTTCTAATGCAGTAATACATTGGGTTCTAGATCATAAAAAACTATTTACAAATTTCTCGGCATTACTAAAACCCGGTTGTGAATTATTAATCCAGTGCGGAGGTCAAGGAAATCTTGGAACAATTCCTATCGTTTTGGAGAAGGTCAGAAAAAGCAATTCATTTAAAAACTATTTTAAAAATTGGAATACTCCTTGGAATTTTGCTTCTACTACACATACAAAAAAAATTTTAGAGGACATTGGATTTAAGGACATACAAGTAAATCTAAATAAAAAGATAGCAAATTTTCAAAATTCCCAAGAATATATATTATTTATGAAAACAGTTGTGATAAAACCTTATTTATCATATTTACCTACAGACAACAATAATAAAATTAAAAATCTTTTCATAGAGGAGTTTTTCCGCGAACTAGATAAAAAGAATAATAAAAATTCTTTTGATAAGACGATAGATACAAATTTAGAAATAGATTATGTAAGGTTAAATATAACAGGAACAAAATAAAAAAAAGAAAAAATATTATAAAAATGTAATTAGATAGTTATTAAAATAATAAAATCAAAAGTTGTAATTTGGCATACTGTTATTCAAATATTCTCTAACTGGAGAAATAATTTCGTTAAGGTATTTTGAGGTGGTCAGTTTTAGATCTTTTGGATGAATTTTGTTCTGCTCATATTCTTTTTTAACTTCCTCATATGAACAATAAGATATGTTACCACCGTATTTAGATGGTCGCTCCACAACAAACTCATCATATTGATGGAAAATTATATGTTTAATAATTTCCATTACAGGATTATCCGTAGTAGTTCCCATAGGGCAATATGATTTATTTATTTTATAATGAATTTCTTGTTCACTATCATGAATTAAAATGCTGCTTGAAGGATTGCTCTTACTCATTTTAGTGAAAATTTTAGATTCATCAAAATTTTTTTCTATGATCGAAGAACTAGACATTGATTCATTTGTTGAGATAGTAGAGACAGTAGAGGAAGTGGCAGGTTCTGAAAGTCCTGGCAGAAGATGATGATGTATAGAAACAGGGACCTTCCAATTGAGTTTTGGAAATACCTCTCGAACTAACATATGGATTTTCCTTTGATCAGTTCCAGCATGAACGATATCAAGATCGAGTGCTTTAATATCCACAGATTGCATGGAAGGATAGAGTAGTTGAGAAAAATCCAAAGTATCTTTCTCTGTTCTTCCCATAATAGTTAAAGATCGGAGTGTTCTTGCAAGGGTGATTTGTTTTGAGAAAAGGACAAAATTTTTCCAATAATCATCTGTTTCATCATAAAGTTTAGACCCAAAAAGTATATTAACACCTGGACAAAAAAATTTAAAGGCCTTTTCATAATATCGTGAAATTTCATCTATTAAATTCCAGTCATTATTTAATTTATTATTTATATAAGTATGCCAATCGGCTAAAAAAACATTTGATTGAATGCCTGCTTTTATAAAATCATTAATTTTAAAACCGGTAAGTATTAAGCTACCTAGATGCAGCTTTCCAGAAATTTCTAATCCAATATAATGTTTAGGCGAAGTTCTGGTTTCAAACAATGTTCTTAATTCATCAAAAGTAACTATCTCTTCAGTTGGAGGTCTTTGAACAAGAGAGATCTTTTCCTCGATATCCATACTAAAAAATCTAAATTGAGGACTGTTATTATAGATTATTAATTTTGTATTCCTTTTTTTATTTTATTTTGTTTACTTTTGCACTAATTATTTTTAAGGGAAATTTTTCATTATGTTGATGTTCTAATGAATCAAATTGATGAGCAGAAGAAGAAGAAGAAGAAAGATGAGAAGAATTTACCCCGCAGTTAAGAGCAGGATCTAAATTATTCGAACATACGATTGAAGATAGACCATTATAATTTAACTCGATAAGTTTTTTCTTCAAACGATACTTTTTATCCATATTCAAATAAAGATAATTTTCTAAAATGCCTTCTCTGAGGCCAGTAGGACAGACAAGTACCTCATCAAAACCCAATTTTTCCATCAGGATTTTAATCACATAGCTTCCCGTTGTGATAGTTTTAGATCGTTGTTGGTCGATCAATTTTATTTTTAATAATTCATCTTGGGAAAGTTTTTTAAATATATCATTAGAAAGATGAACTATTTTTTTACTCAGAATAACGTGATTATATGAAAAAGATGGAGAAATCTTAAAAATTCCAGATATGAATTTAGAGAGTGTTCTAATGGTGCCACCTATCCCAACTAATTTAGTATCCATGGAACTATCTAAATCAAATTGTTCAATAGTTGGCATATGTTCATAAAGATAATCTTCCAATTGTTTATATCTTGTTTCTTCTTCTAGCTTTTCATCGAATTTTACAAACTTTTCAGATAACCTTAATACGCCAAGATTAAGGCAGATAATTTTTTTCATTTTGTAATTTTCTATATGAATCATCTCAAGACTGCCTCCACCTAAATCAAAAAAGATCCCATTTGGAACATGCATTACAGATTGAGCACCCAAAGATGAAAAAAAACCCTCCTCAAATCCGGATAATACATTAAAATCAAATCCTGTATTTTTTTTGATTTTTTTGATTACTTCTTTACCATTATCTGCATCCCTTACTGCACTTGTACCAATCGAAATAACAGTATCAATTTTCATTTGTTTTGATTCATCTTTAAATTTATTAAGAAATTTAATTACTCTTTCAATATTTTGAGACTCTATCATATTATTATTTTTATATAAATTATGACCAATTTGAACATATTCTTGTTGTTGACCTTTTTTTGAATAATGACCATTTTTATAAACATTATAAATAGAAATCTTGATAGAATTATAGCCTAGATCGATGATAGAAATATCTTTTACTTTCTTCTTTTTTACTGCGTCAAGATTTTTATACAATTATTAGCATAATTAAAAAAAATAGTTGTTTATTTATTTATTTACTATATGTTATATATTGGAGACTAACATTTTTTTCGATTTTGTTTATCGATCACAAAACCTTTTTTAAGAAAAAAAGAGGGGAAATGAAATGAATTAGAAAAATTAACGGTATTGTGAAAGGGTTACTTTTTCTCCAGGTTTCATTTCTCTTTGAGTTTTTATCTTTTTAACAGCATCTTCAAAATGCTTCATTGTAACATGGGCTTCTGCAGCATGTTTAGTGGCCTCCTCAGGAGTGCTATATTTTTGAAGATACTCATGCAGAACTAGAGAGACAGCAGTATTTGCAACTGCAGACATATCAGCACCACTGAAACCATCAGTAAGTTCTGCGATTCTTTGAAGATTAACCTCAGATGTAATAGGTTTTTCTTTTGCATATATCTCTAAAATCTTTAGTCTTGTTCCAAGATCGGGTTTAGGTACGAAAACTATTTTATCAAATCTGCCAGGTCTTAAAAGTGCAGTATCAATCATATCTAGCCTATTAGTAGCGGCGATGATAACTACCCCTGTTAATTCCTGAATACCATCCATTTCAGTCAATAATTGTGAAACCATTCTTTCTGTTCCTGCATTAACACCTTCCATTCCTCTTACTGGCGCAATGGAATCAACCTCATCGAAGAAAACAACGCAAGGAGCAGCTTGTCTAGCACGTCTAAATATCTCTCTAACACCGCGCTCAGATTCTCCAATCCATTTAGAAAGAAGCTCCGGACCTTTTACACTGATAAAATTAGCTTCAGATTCTGTTGCAACTGCTTTAGCAAGCATAGTTTTTCCGGTACCTGATGGACCATGCATAAGAATTCCTTTAGGTATTGAATGACCTAATTT
>JBBRRG010000052.1:0-8503 GCA_038200895.1 Candidatus Nitrosocosmicus sp.
ACCTTTTGGTTTTGATGTTACAGAAAATTCTTCTCTAGGTACCCCAGTTAACAATTCAACAGCTTTGATAGCATCATCAGAATTATCCTGATTATTCCAAAACTTTTGTTTATTTTTTTCATCGCCAACATTGCTAAGTGTGGCATAATACATCCCTCTTATAGTACTTTCCATGTCTTCATCAAGCAATTTTTTTATTGCGTTTGCCATGACAAGGTATTGAGCAAATGTGGGTATTTTTTTTACACTATCAGGACTAACTTCAATTTTTTTATCGCCTATAGTAAGCATTCTTTTTTTATCAGACCAAATAGTATTATCATAACCTATTTTTGGTAAATCTAAAATTGGCATTTGTTTTTGAATTATTACATCTTCAGATATTTTCTTCATTATTTTTTTAATTATGAGTATAACTTCATTTTTTTTTTCAGATGACAATTATAATATACCTTATTTCATTTTTCCCTTATTTACTCTTCGTCTTTTTGGATGATAAAAATCCAATGTCGAATTAGTGTCCTTGGCTCCTATTTTATTGATTCTTTTTTTAAAATTATTAAAAGGCAATCTTTTTTTTCGAATTTTTATATTTATATCTTTGTTACTATCATCATTAGTATTATTTATGAGGAGGTTGTTGTTCCCCGAATCCTTACTTTTATCATTATTTCTATTTTTATTTTTATATGCTCTATCATGATTTTCTTTTGTTTTTGAATTTTTGGGAATAGTAAAAGATGTATTAGAATCAACTGTTTGAATGGGAATTGTTAAATTATTTTTTGATTCAGCATTTTTTCTACTCTCAGCATCAATTTTGAGAGAGTCATTTAGAATTATTGATGATTTATCTTTTTTGTGTAATTTTAAATATTCTGAAGAAGAGGAAGAGGAGGTTGTTGGTGAAGAAAGGGATTCATCAACACTATCATCCACAACATTCTCAACACTTAATTTTTTTGTCAAATGTTTTTCTATCAAAAAAGAGAAAGATTCACCTAACTTGGGGTTTTTAACACCCAATGATTCAGTTATTGCTTCCACTATGAAGGGTAAATAATGTTTATACAATTTCATTTTATTTTCTGCTTCCTTCATTTTTAGTTCCTTTCTTATCTGTGTACTTAATTTCCGATAAAGTTCCGAAAGACAAGATTTCATATAGGATTTTAATTCGCCTTCAGATGCAATACTTTCTTTTCCAGCTGTTTTGTAAGGAATTTTTGTAGAACAGATATGAAAAAAAATATGAATTGGTAAAACTTCAATAACACGGTCTCTTTTTGATTCTTTATTGGTGGTAGAAAACTGCTCTTTAGCTTGTTTTTTAGTGATTCCCATTTTATTAATTTCTACCTCTGAAACTACTTCTCTTGCTACATCCGACCCTTCGTCATAAAGAAGAGGGATTTTATTGGCAAATCGATATAATTTAAAAGAATTTATATCTCCACCGTATGCCAAACCAGTTTCAATAATTGTAGGTCTATTATTTATTATTCCAGTCCTAGAAGTATATGTAGCAAGTACAGGTTGCAAGACTTTGACAGAAAAATTAGACTTGGATACATTAATGTTATTGTTTGTTTCAATTTTTGAAATATTTTTATCAACAACATCATCATCATCAATATTTTTATTATTTATTTTCTTTTCTTGACTTGTCATCATAGTACCACTATTGTTATTATTATTTTCAGATGTCGAGGTATCGACATTTTTGTTAGAAACAATTGTATATTCAGACATCATTCCAATTGTAAGGATTTCTTGACCAATGGGACTTAAATGATCGGTAATTGGATTTTGAAACTTTGTTTTTTTGCAAATATTTACAATTTTTATAAGATCATGTTCACTAAAATCAACACGAGAATTTTTTAAATCAATATCTAACTGTGCTTTAGATAAAATTTCTTTTGCTTTATCGTAGGAAAATTTTTGAAAAGAAGAACATAATATTTTTGGCAAAGTAATTTTTTGTCCAGAGAATTTTGAAATAGCTTTTTTCAAAGTTTGAAGATCCATATCGGAGGGATGGGGTAAAATCTCCTTTGCTGGAGTAGGCATTATAGAAGTTCTCCTATCAAAAGTAAAAACTCCATCATCTGTTTCAAATATTATAAATGCATAAGGGTTTACAATACTTGTTTGCGTAACATAATCATAAATCTTATTTTTAGTAATGGGTACAAGTCTTGCTCTCAAAATAACCTGAATTTTAAATCCAGAAGCACTTTCAATTAGAGCTTCGGATTTATTTACTAATTTTTTTAAAACTATTGGTTTATTGGTTCCGATATCAGTTCTAAGTTCAAAATAATATTCCTCAGATTCTTCTACAGATTTACTCCAAACTTTAATTGGAAAATCAGTATCCTTTGTAGAAAAGGCTGCAACCATTTTTAATCCTACTCCAAAAAGCCCTCGCTGTTGTTTTTCCATATATTTTGCAGAAGTTAAAAAAGAACATACAGCAACAGGTAATTTATCTGACGATATACCAGTTCCATTATCTTCACAAGATAACATCCACAGATCATTAGCTTGATCAAATGTTGTTAATGAGATTTTAATTGAAGGCAATATTGAAAAGGTTTCACAAGAATCAAGAGCATTTTCTATTAACTCTCTTACTGCCATATACAATATACGCTCGCCAGTAAAACCGGCTAAAGCGGAATTATCAACAAAGAATTCAGATTCTGCCTTTTTATTATAAATAATTTTATACTTTTCCATTTTATTTGATTGTAATTTTTGATTATTTTGAGACTTTTGCTGATCAGATTCAAGAACAGAAGTGACAGGTTTAAGAGATTTCAAATATGATATATAATAAACACCTTATTTGATTTAATCGTTATTTATCTATATTCGATATAAAGAAAAGAAAATTATAAACAATCAATCGATTTGAGAACCATATGGCGTCGAAGAATTTTTTAATTCTTTGATGGTATCAGGTAAGATTTCTATTAAATAACGTTTATTTTCCTTTTGTATAACAACATAGTCAGAACCTGTTCCAACTATATATCCTTCCAATAAATCTTTTATTTTCAAATAGTTTAAAAAAATAAAACAGATATTTTTGGGTTTCTTTTTCCTCTTGTTTGATTTGCTTCTTTTTCTTTTTTAAATTCAAATTAAATTTTTTGTGTTACATTCTTGAAAACCATTTTCATTTAAAAGTCAATAAATATATTTTATAAACCATATATATTTTAACATATATGAGAAAGAAAAATTTTAAAAAGTAAAAGGCATATCCTATCATATCATATATGGATGCAAAGTGTTTTAATTGTAATAATAAAGCAGATTTCAATATCGAAAAAAATAAAATAATTTGTAAAAAATGCAATATAGAAATAGGTTATGATGAATATATAGAAAATATGAAAGAAAAAGCATTATCCTTGGCAGACGATATACAAAATAGTTGGGATAAACAAGGATAGCAATTATTTTATTCATTCAACATATTATAAGCAAACCTATATTGTCATTTTACATATTCAGAATTAGTATTACGGATAATAGTATTAATATAATACATAATTATATTCTTAGTAAAAAGTTAAGATAAAACTAAATTTAGTATTGTTTTTTTTATAATTATCAAATATATACATCAGTATATCTATTAAGAAATTTTAGCAAGGTTAATTAAGGCTCAAAATTTATTTTATAAAGGACTTTGGTAGAATTTAAAGTGGTCATTTCAGATTCGAAGGGTAATAGCATTAATCAAGAGATTAAAGATAAAAGTGCACAGCCGTTTATTGGTTCTAAAATTGGTGATGTTATGGACTCGACTGTTTTTGGATTAAAAGATGGAAAAATAAAGATAACTGGTGGCAGTGATAAATCGGGCACTCCAATGCGTTCAGATCTTCATGGAGGAGTAAAAAAATATATTCTTATGACAAGTGGAGTAGGGGCAAGAAATCTTGACCCTGGCGAAAGAAAAAGAAAGCTTGTGAGAGGAAATTTAATTACAGAAGAAATATACCAGTTAAATTGTCAATTAATTGACACAATACTACCTGAAAAAGAGAAAAACGAACCTGTTAAAACAGACAATTAATCTATGCATGAATAAAGAAGATTTTCAATTTTTAAATCCAATTTAATACTAATAAGAAAATTTAATTTTAAGTAAATTAATATTTGAAAGAAAAAATACAAACAATATTGCACTGGAAGGATACTTTACCTGAATGGTATATTCAAAAATATGGATATCAACCATGTATAAATATTGGCACTTCGGGACATGTTGATCACGGTAAAACTACATTAATAGAAGCTATAACAGGGGTATGGACAAGCGGTCATAGCGAGGAACTTAGAAGGGGAATTACCATTAAAGTCGGGTATGCTGATGCAGCCTTTTACAAATGTCAAAATTGTGAACCACCTTCTAACTACTCAGTTCAACCAAAATGCAGTTTATGTAATTCCGATGCACAATTGACAAGAGTGGTTAGCTTTGTCGATTCTCCAGGTCATGAGAGTTTGATGGCCAATATGCTTTCAGGAGGTGCCTTGATGGATGGCGCAATATTAGTCATTGCAGCAAATGAAAAAGTTCCCCAGCCCCAAACTAGAGAACACCTGCTAGCATTGCAAGTATTGGGAATAAAAAATATTGTAATAGTTCAAAATAAAGTAGATTTAGCAGAAAAAGAAAAGGCACTAGAAAATTATAATCAAATTATAGAATTTGTTAGTGGAAGTGTAGCAGAAAAAGCTCCTATAATACCTATTTCTGCTCAACACAAAATAAATATAGATGTATTAATTGAAAACATTGAAAAATATATTCCCACTCCTGAAAGAAACAATAATGAAACTGGAATAATGCATATTTTACGTTCATTTGATATTAATAAACCTGGCACGCCAATAAAAAATATCAAAGGAGGAGCATTAGGAGGAGCACTAATTCAAGGAGAATTTGAAACCGGTAGCGAAATAGAAATTCTTCCAGGCATTTATAATGAAAAAAAGAACAAGTATGAACCCATACTAACTAAAATTGCATCGTTAGCAACTGGAGCAGGCATAGTAGATAAAGTAAAACCAGGAGGTTTGGTTGCAATAGGCTCGAAGTTAGACCCGTCATTTATTAAAAGTGATTCTTTAATAGGATCTGTTATAGGAAAGCCGGACACATTGCCAGGAACAGTAGATGAAATAACCATCGATATCAATTTATTTGATACTGCTGTAGGGACTCAAGATTTGGTAAAAGTTGATCCAATAAAAACCAAAGAAAATCTTAGATTAAATATTGGAACAGCAGTAACCACTGGAAGTGTTACAAATTCGAAAAATCAGAGAATTGAAATAAAAATAAAAAAACCTGTTTGTTTAATGCCTAAAAGCAAAGTAGCAATAAGTAGAAGAATAGCAGACAGATGGAGGTTAATCGGTGCTGGAACAACAGTATAAACTAAAATGGATATTATTTGTGATACGAGTTTTTTAATGGTTTTATGCTACGAACCTATTAAGAATATGGATTTTCTAGAATTCAAATTTGGAAAACCAACATTTTTGGTCCATTCAAAAATTATCAAAGAATTAACAAACATAAAATATACAGGTAAAATAAAAAGATCAAAGATAGCAAATTTGACTTTAGAAGTTATAGATAAAGAAACAAAGAATAAAAACTTTAAATATATAATGGGCGATGAAAATCAAAATCTACTTCGCGAAGTAGATTCATATCTATTAACACTATCACTACAAAAAAAATGTCCATTAGCAACAATAGATAAAAATTTGATAAAGAGAGCATTAAAAAAAGGTATAGATATAATTACACTAAACAATAATAAAATAATTTATTTATATTCAAATATTAGATCAGAGCAAATTTAAATTATACTCCATCTCATTTTTCATATGTTAGAAATTGAGAGTATAAATATACAATGGAATGGACATGATGGCTTTAGGTTAAAAGTAGACGATAAAACAATATACATAGATCCTTTCAAATTAATTCAAGAGTACAATAATAAAAAAGACGCAGATTTGATTTTGATTACTCATAATCATTTTGACCATTTAAGCTTGAAAGACATTGATAATGTAATAAATAACAAAACAAAAATAATTTGTTCATCTGAATGTGTAGAAACACTAAATAAAAATTATAATAAAAACAAAATAATTCCCCTCAAGCCAAAAGATAACACAGAGATTGAAAATATAAAAATCGAGGCTATAAGAGCATATAATACAAATAAAAACTTTCATCCCAGAGAGGATAGCAAAATTGGTTTTTTAATAAACATAAACGATTTGAAAATATACCATACAGGCGATACAGATATAATTCCAGAGATGGATAACATCAAGCCAGACATAGCATTTGTCCCTGTTTCAGGAACATATGTGATGACTGCCGAAGAAGCCGCTAAGGCAACAAACGAATCAATAAAACCTAAAAAAATTGCAATACCAATGCATTATAATTCAATTATAGGCTCCGTTAAAGACGCGGAAACATTTTGTAACATGGTAAATGTTTGCAAAACTGAGATATTAGAACTAGAATAAACGTAAATTAAAAAATTGCAAGCAAGTAAATAATAAAGAAATATTAAATAAGAAAGTTCAGAAAAAATAGAGGAAAAGTGTAGGAGGTAATGTCAGGAAAAGAATTTTTAAATTTTGGAAAATTTGGAGAAAATCAAGGTGTCAAAACAAAATATTTGCTTATAATTGCAATATTATGTTTATCCTTTTCAGTTGCATTTATTTTAAGAGCATATCCGATTAAATATGGATCTTATTTAAATGAATTTGATCCTTTTTTCGATTTTAGAGCTACACAGTATGTTGTTGATCATGGAATAAATGCATATTTTAAATGGCATGATACCATGTCATGGTACCCCGAAGGCAGAGATGTAGCAATTACCTCTCAATCTGGTTTGCATCTAACAGCTGCAGTTCTTTATAAAATTTTTGGCATGAACTTGTCATTGATAGATTTTGTTATATGGTTTCCGGTAATTATAGGGGCTGCATCTACAGTATTAATATTCTTATTAGTAAGGTCGATAACGGGTAAAAACGTTCCTGGTCTAATAGCTTCAGTTTTTTTTGCAGTAAGTCCCGTAATAATTCAAAGAGGGAATTTAGGATGGTTTAAATCAGAACCATTAGGAATTTTTTATGGGTTAGGAGGAGCGTATCTATTCCTATCCGCATTAAAAGAGAAAAATTATAAATTTTTAATTCCAAAAGCAATTTTTAGCGGAATAATAGTAGGATTAGCATTAGCATCATGGGGAGGTGGACAATATTTTGTCATTCCGATAGCAATTTTTATACTAAGTCTTGCGTTTGTTTCAAAAGATCTTAAAAATCCTCTAGTGGTATCGGTTTTATTTACTGTATCAATTCTATTAGTTGCATTATCTTTTCCAAGGCCAGGTACATCTTTCGTCTTTGGACCACCAGGGATTTTATTAATGGTCAGTACTGCATTTTTATTTATTGCAGCAATAGTAAGGAGTAAAACTTCTGAAAAGAAAGCTATCAGAAATACAGCAATAGTATTTGGGATTTTTGTTGTTATAGGAATTGCAATAATTTCTGGCGGCCTGTATAAATCACCTTCATTTAGATATCTTAATGCAGTAAACCCGTTTTTATCTTCACAAAATAGTTTGGTACAATCAGTCGCAGAGCATTCCACTCCAACAATAGCAGACTATTTTAGAGATTTCTCTATTTTGATACTTTTTTCAGGTCTTGGTGCATGGATTGCTTTTAGAAAAAAAGAAAATTCTATGATGATTTTTGCATTGATTATAGGCTTAACTGGAATTTACATTAGTGCAACCTTTGCCAGATTACTAGTATTTGCATCTATAAGTATAGTAATTCTATCAAGTATAGGGATTTATGAAGTAATAAGAAGCATAACATCGGTTAGAAGAGAAACTGAAAAGCAAAAAATTGAATCAAATCAAAAAAATACAACATCATCCTTAATAAATAGATTAAAAGCAAAAAAACAAAATTTTGTTTACATGGGATTCTCGTCTATTTTAATTGTCTTGCTAACTATCCCAATGATATATGACAATAATTCCAACTGGATAAGTTCTTCAGATGTACCTGCTTCTATTGCCAATGGCGCTACAAATTATAGAGTAACAACAAATGATTGGATAGACACACTGCACTGGATTTCAAATAATACACCCAAGGATTCAGTTATAGCATCTTGGTGGGATTATGGATATTGGATTACATCTCTTGGAAATAGAACATCCTTGGCAGACAATGCAACAATTAATTCGACAAGAATTGAATCAATTGCAAAAATGTTCATTAGTCCTGAACAAGAAGGATGGAAAATTGCCAATAATTTAAAAGCTGATTATATTTTAGTATATGTAGTTGGACAAAAACTACCAGCAATGGATCCCATCAGTAATAGTCCTATTTTTGTTCTGGGAGG
>JBBRRG010000053.1:0-8370 GCA_038200895.1 Candidatus Nitrosocosmicus sp.
TTAAATACATTATTTATTCTAACAAGTGTGTCTATATCTGGTCCTTCTAAAGTACCATCCTTATTTATGTTTGTTAATAAGAAATTATCAATACCTAATTTTTGAAAATATTTAATTGCATCAAAAAGTTTCATACCTGAATACTCTTTCCATCCTGATATCATTATATTTTCATTATTATGATCAATAGCGATTATAACTCGACAAAGTTTTTTTTTGGTTATTTTTTTCAGATTTTCTGGTTCTTTAAATGCCATTGTTCCTAAAACAACATTCAGCGATTTGTTTTTCTCCAATAATTTATTTATTGTATTTATTGTTCTAATTCCACCTGCAATTTGGATGGGAATATTAACTAAATCCACAATTTTTAAAATTAAATCGGTATTGTTTTTTCCAGTATTTATAGCTAAGTCGAGATCCACTATATGGAGACCATCTATGCCTTCAGATTCCCATTTTTTTGCAGTTTCTATAGGGTCATTGCTATAGATAGTTTTATTTTCTAATTTACCTTTGACCAGTCTTACTACTTGATTATCTATTAGATCAATTGCGGCAATACTTTTCATTTTGATTGTGCACAAATTTTAATAAAATTCTTGATCATTTTTTCACCAATTTTACTTGATTTTTCTGGATGAAATTGTGTACAAAAAATATTATCTTTTTCAATAGATGCTGGAATTGATATTCCATAATTTGATCTTGCTGTTATTATGTTTGCATCTTTAGGCACTGTGTAATATGAATGAACGAAATAGACCCATAAATGATTTGGTATTCCTTCTAATAGTTTACTTTTTTCATTCACTATATCTAGATTATTCCATCCAATATGGGGGATTTTTATCATGGTTTTTGGAAGAGATAAGACTTTTCCATTAATAATTTTAAGACCCTCCAAATTTCCTTCCTCGCTTTTTTCAAATAGCATTTCCATACCCAGGCATATTCCCAATACGGGAATGTTTTTTTCTATAAAATTAAAAAACTTTTTTTTTACACTTATTTATTGATATTAACGCTGGATCAATATTTCCAACACCTGGTAAAACTATTCCATCAAAATCTTCAATTACTTTATTAAAGTCATTTATTATTGAGACCTTTGCGCCATTTCTTTTTAGTGATGATTCCAAACTAAAGATATTGCCGGCACCATAATCAAATATGGATATTCTAATCATACTTTTACATCATTCCTTTGGTAGAAGGTTTTTCCTCATTACTGGGATCTATTCTCATCGCTGTTTTTAATGCTATTGCAAAAGCTTTCATTGCAGATTCTATTTTATGATGATCATTTGCTCCATATTCTACAACAATATGTACACAACAATTTAAATTTAATACAAATGAATGAATAAAATGTATTATATCTTCCTTTGAAATGTTTTCAATGAACTCTCTTTCTAATTTTAGGTCTACATGATAGTATTGTCTTTTTATTAAATCTACTGCAACTTTTGATATGGATTCATCCATTGGAATTAATGAATAACCAAACCGAGATATTTTTTCCCTGTCTCCCAATGCCATATTTATAGATTGACCTAACACTATGCCAATATCTTCAATTAAATGATGATCTATCCGATCTTCACTAATTGCCGCCAAATATATGTCTATATTGCTATATCTTGCAAATGAATTTAGAATGTGATTTAAAAAATGTATATTTGTTTTTATATTTGATTTTCCTATCCCATCAAGATTGACATTTATATCTATTGATACCTCTTTTGTTCTTCTTTCTAGAAGGGCTATGCGTCCCTTAGCCTCTCTGACCAATGGAGATTTTATTTTTTTGTATTATTTAATATATATGGTATATCGTTTACATTTTCAACAATAATGTCTGCCCCTTTTAATTCCAATAAAGTCTTTAAATCTTTTGATGAATCTGCATTTTTTCCATATATTCCACAAAAAATAATTTTTGAGCTATTTGTTTCAGCTCTGAATTTCTCGACCATTAAAAGATCTTCTATGGAGTCTCCAACATATATGGCATTTTTCAATTTTAGTTGATTAAAAACTCTATGTAACGCATAGGTATTAGGTTTTGAATATTCTCTTTTTTCATCTTCTAAAAAAACACATGCATCTTTTATAAAATAATCCAAAAGATTATTTAAAGTAAAATGTGCTGCTATTTTGCTTCTTCCAGAAATCAAAATTAATTTTCCATTAAATTCTTTTGAAAGTTCTTGTATTGTTTTTTCTTTAATTATTATTTTATCATTATTTATTAAGGGTTTATCAAAATAATATTTTGGTTTTTTATTAAATTGCTTTTTAAAAAGATCTGGACCGTAGAAAATTTCATTAAAAACTGTTGAAATGATATTATCATCTTTGGGATATCCTAATTGGTTTTGAATATTTTCAATATTTCCTAATTTTTCAAGTTCTTTTTCAACAGAGATTATCCCTTTCTCGTCTATTTTTTCTAATAAGTTAATTAGAAAATTAAAAATTTCATTTATTTCATTTTTATTAATTAATTTGCAATATATAATTGTGAGAATTAGTGAATATGTTGTATCAACATCATTGTTAAACCCTCCTGTATGTCTAAATTTAGAAATTAATTTCTCTATTGGAAAATCAACTAAGCTTATATTAAAATTAGTATTTAAAATATGTTGAAGTGTTTTTATAATTGTTTGATTATATGAGTTTATTACATCAATCAAAACTCCATCTATGTCAAAAATTATTGCTTCATATTTATTATAATTAATGTTTTCTTTATATAGCAATATACAGATAATTAAGAATATCTTTGTATTTATTAGATTTTCTTAATATTAATAATATACTTATAAAATTATTTAAATTATGTTATATTATTATAGTATAATGCATACTATAAGTTATATAGTACTTTCTTCTATATTTAGCCTATGAAATATCGCAATAGGCCGGAAATAATATCCAATATTTTATATGCAGCTAATGGAAGTGCATCTAAAACAAAAATTATGTACAAGGCCTTTTTGTCTTATGCTCAAATTAAAGAATATTTACCTATGCTTCTAGAAAATAATCTACTTGAATTAGAAGATGGTGGAAAGTACAGAACTACTGAAAAAGGTATTAGATTTTTAAAAATGAATGAAGAAATCCAAGAGTTAATCGAATCAAAATCACTTCAAGAATAATATTAATTATTTCTTTTAAACAATGACTTAATAACATCTATTATTTATGATTATTACCATATCCTTAAGGTTGTTTTAATATTCTATAAAAAACATTATATTATTTTAATTCGTTTGTTAATTTGAATATATTTATGATATTACCTAGAATTTTTGTTATATTTCTTATATTTTATATATTTGGTTATGGTGGTTTTTTATTTTCCTTAATTAATGTAACAATTAATTTATCTTTTGCTGATTTGACGGAAAATTCTACAATTTTATTAAAATCAAATAATAGTTCTACTTCTAACTCAACCTCATCCCATAAATCCGAAAATTTTTTTATTAAGGTTGGCCAGGGCAATTATACTGTCTCTTATAATCAATATTATCCTTTAAATATTGAAATTGTTAAGGGTGATAGCATTACATGGTACAGCGGGATGGATGTTCCTCTTCCTCATACTGTTACTTTCATTCAGGGATTAGATAATATGGAAAAAATCGGTATTCCTTTTTATACACAAAATGCTACAAAGTTTGTACCTTTAATGGGTAATACCGGTGAGCCATTGAAGGAGATGACCAAAAATGGAACTCAGATTGTAATGCTATTGAATTCCAGAGCTTTAAATCCTACCATTATTACAAATGATTCAAAAGTATTACATTTAGGGCATAATCCCACATATGTTTTTCAGGGCGATGAGAAATTTGTTAATTCAGGCCCTTTACTTTCATTAGATGAAAAACAAAATTTTGATTATTCTTTCAGTAATTATTTTACATTAGTTTTTAATAAACCCGGTCTTTACGAATATAGTTGTTTATTCCATCCTTGGATGGTGGGAAAAGTATTGGTAAAACCGAATTGAATATCTAAATATTTATTTTATATTATTATTACATTTCTATAATTGAAAAAAAAAATTACACCGAATTTAAATTCTAATAGTACAAGAGATGATTGCGTTAGTAAATCTCAACAATTATTAAACAAATACACCGTTAAAATTGGTGATAGTGTTAAATTATTTTCAAATAAAGGGGACTACCGTGGCATAATTATGCCTAGGTACGAGTCTTTTAATGATGAATATATTGTAATTAAACTAAAAAGTGGTTATAATATTGGATTATTGGCAGAAAATGTTATAGATATTACAAGTGATATTTCATCAGAAGCTTCTGTTAATACCTTGCTAAATATCACTTGTAATTCTAAAGACCATTGGAATAATTTTGTCTCATCTAAAGAAAATGATTATAATCTTGATGAATCCTCTATATCTAAATCATTACCAAAAATTTTACTTCTTAGTACTGGTGGAACCATTGCTAGTAAAATTGATTATAGGACTGGTGGAGTTACCTCGATTTTAAATGCACCGGAGCTATATTCAATTTTTCCAGAGATTTCTAACTATGCATCAATTTTCCCTGAATTTTTATTAAATGAATACAGTGAAAATATAACCCCTCAGCATTGGTCTCTTTTATCAGAAAGAGTATCTAGTGCTATTGTACATGAACATTTTGATGGGATTATTATATCCCACGGAACAGACACAATTCATTATACATCTTCTGCAATGAGCTTTGCATTACAAAATCTATCCATTCCTGTTGTATTAGTAGGGTCTCAACGATCGTCTGATCGACCTTCATCTGATGCGTTTACTAATTTGTTAGGTGCGATAAAATTTATTACAAAAACAAAATTTACAGGCATTTTTGTGTGCATGCACCATACCTCTTCAGATGAAATTATTGCATGTTACCTCGGAACTAGAGTACGAAAAAATCATACCAGTAAGCGTAATGCTTTTCAATCGTTAGATTATATTCCTTTTGCATTAATTGATAGTTATGAAATTACATGTAACACGAATTTAAAAAAAATAAATGAACGTTGCAACATTGCAAAAAGCCTTGTTTCAAAGACATCTTTTGATGATAGAGTATTCTTATTAAAATTCTATCCAGGATTTGATCCTTCCTTTCTTGAGAATTTTATAAATTTAAACTATAAAGTCATTATCTTGGAGGGAACCGGACTTGGACATATTAATAAAAGCTGTTTCCCTTATCTTAAAAAGTTGATCGATTCTGGCATTGTTATATTCATGACTTCTCAATGTATATATGGAAGAGTACAAATGACCGTTTATGATACTGGTAGGGATCTATTGGATTTAGGTATTATACCGTTATCTGATATGAGCTCTGAAACTGCAGTAGTTAAAGCTATGTGGGCATTAAGTAATAGTTCAAATATGATACATCTTATTGAAATAATGAAACTCAATCTCTCTCACGAAATCTCTAATGTCTCCCTTCTTGTTGATTGATAAATATTTGGAATGATTTTGATGAACATCGATTTTGATACTTTAAAGGTAAAAGTTGGATTCGAGATACATCAGCAATTGAAAACGGGTTCTAAACTTTTTTGTAATTGTATATGTAAGGATGCAAATGGTATTTATGATTATAATTTTATACGTATTTTGAGACCGACTAAAAGTGAGCTCGGTAATTTTGATAAAGCTGCATTATTTGAATTTTCGAAGGAGAATACAATAAAATATTATTCTAAAATTGGGTTAAGCTGTTTAGTAGAGGCTGATGAAGAGCCCCCTCATAATGTAAACAAAGATGCATTGGACACCGTTTTATTATTTTCACTTGCTCTAAACTCAAATATAGTTGACGAAATTCATGTTATGAGAAAAATTGTAATAGATGGATCAAATGCTAGTGGATTTCAAAGAACTATGCTCATCTCATCTGGCGGTTACTTAAAAGTTAATAATTTTAAAAGAATAGGTGTTCAAAGTATTTGTTTGGAAGAGGATGCTGCAAAAATGCTACCTCAAAATACAGAATTATATAAAGAATACGGTCTGGATAGACTTGGAATTCCATTAGTAGAAATAGCTTTAGAACCTATATCTGGAAATCCTGAGGAAATTGTAAACGTGGCTTTAACACTTGGTAGGTTATTACGTAGCAGTAAGCGTGTTTCAAGAGGACTTGGAAGCATAAGACAGGATGTAAATATCTCTGTTAATGATGGACAAGTTGTGGAAGTAAAGGGTGTTCAACAATTATCACAATTAACTAAAGTTCTAGAATATGAAACAAAAAGGCAATTTGGATTGATAAAAATTGCCGAAGAATTTAAAAAAAGAAATATCGTGGATATCTTTATCGGAGATAAAATTCAAGATATTACTTATTTATTTGAAAAATCATCTTCAAACATTATTAAGAAAATCTTAAAAGTTTCTAATTCCATTTTCTTGTCAATAAGACTTAGAGGATTGAATAATTTAATTGGTTATGAACCAATCAATGGTATTCGTTTAGGCAAAGAATTAGGTGAATTTGTTAGATTTTTTGGTTTAGGTGGTATTTTTCATTCTGATGAATTGCCAAATTATGGAATTACTACTAAAGATATTGAAAATATCAAAGAACTACTGTGTATTTCTAATAACGATGCTTTTTTAATTATTGGAGGCAATGAAAAAAAAATAAATATTGTTCTTGAGCCATTAATCCGACGAATATGTCAATTTAAAGATGGTGTAGTTGCAGAAACACGGTCTGCAACAATGGATGGCTCCACCATTTTTCTTCGACCCAGACCTGGTTCATCTAGAATGTATCCTGAGACTGATATATTGCCTATTCCTGTAGATTCAAAGCTACTCTATGTTCTTAAACAGGAAATTCCTTTGTCTTGGAATGATTTGATTAATCAAATAATGCAAAAATATTCATTAAATAAGAAATTATCTGAACATATTTTTGACTCTCAATACTATGATATTTTCGAAAAAATTACATCAACTTCAAAAAATGTTACGCCAACTTTTATTGCTTCTAGGCTTACAGAAGATATAGTTAGTCTTTCAAGAAATAATCTTGACAAATCATTATTAACAGATGATATTCTAATTGAAGTATTTGATCAACTTGACAAAGGTTCTATAGCTAAAGAATCTGTAAACTTGATATTTGAACAAATTATGAAAAAAGAATCTAGATCTGTAAAAGACGCACTTGAATCATTAAATTTAACCGAAATAAATGATGGTGAATTAAATAATATATTGGATAAAATATTAAATGACAATGCTAATATTATTAAAGAAAAAGGATTTAATTCCATTGGTGCACTCATGGGTAAAAGTATGAGTATATTACGAGGAAAAGTTGATGGGTATAAAATTAATGAATATTTGAAACAGAAACTAGAAATTATTATTAATAATGATCTCTACAAAAGATGACTCGTAAACCAAAGTCAATATATTGTCATTATGCAGATTCTTTAATTATTAATTGCACTAATCTTAAATATTTCTTAAAAAATCATTCCATATCGTCGATAGAGTCGGAAAATATAGTTAATTTGTTATCTTGCTACTATAATGAAAAAGTTAATATCATTTTGAAAGTCTGTGATAATAATAATTGGTCGAAATTAGAATCATTTTCTTCTCCTTTGATTTTATTTATTTGTTGTATTGATAAGATTATTACTAACTGTGATGTAATCTTATCGGATAAATCTCGAAGCATATTGCAATCTTTTTTAAAATCCTTAGAATCTTGGATGATTTGGTAACGATAAAGTAATATTTTCTAATTTGATATAAATTTTAATGAATATTAAAAAAATGTTTTAGTGTGCATGAGGTGGTGGTGCACTACCTTTTGATAATTCTTCATTGAATGTTCCTGCAGCTTTTTCATGATATTCTTGGGAAGATTGATCTACTTTAATTGCTTGCGGTGGACATACCGATACGCAAGCCATACACCAGATGCAATCATGTTCTCTGACGGGGTCTGCTTTGTCAGTATAATCTTTTCTTTCCTCTTTTACTGCTGATCCCTCCCCAGCAAATTCGTGATTTATGACGTCTTTGGCAGGAACATCATGTTCTGTTCTATACCATTGAAAAACTTGTACAGGACAAGCCTCTATACATGCTCCATCCGCTACACATGCATCCCAGTCTACTGCTACCATAGTGCCACTAACGCCTATTGGTTCTAGCGGTTCTCCTTTTGATTGAAAAGCCTCTTTAACTTCTGTATTTTCAGCAGCTTCGCCTAGTTTGCCTGGTCCCCAGAGATAGTGAAAATGTTCTCCATCGGAGTGTTTTATTTGCCCAATTACATGATGATTCTTTGGAAA
>JBBRRG010000054.1:0-8143 GCA_038200895.1 Candidatus Nitrosocosmicus sp.
ACTCTTTGGAGAAAAATGGAGATTTTATGATGATAAAGAAACGATTTTCATTAATGGCGAAGGAATTTTAGATGTGACCAATGTTAGTCCATTTGTTTCATTTCTTGAAAGTTCAGTTTCCTTTGCAGACAGGTTAATATGCCTAAGAATATTAGAATCAGAAGAATATTATAAATTCATTATTACCAAAACAAAGTTTTGTAATTATGATTTAATTAGTATTAAAGAAAATATAAAAAAAATGATTAATAAATATGAGGATATCAAAATCATTGATAAAAACAAATTAGAAATTAAAATTTCAGCGAGTAGTTTAGAAGACTTTTTATCAAATATAAAAAAAATAATCACAAATGAAAAAACATCTTAATCTTAATATTGATACAACTATTGAAATAAAATGTCAAGACAATAAAGAGTCAAAAGTAATTTACGATTCATTATTTCCAGATAACATAAATTTTCCAAAGAATTTAGAAATGGATATGAAAACAGATGAGTCTTTAATTTTATTAAGATTAAAATTTACTTCAAATAGTGAAAAACAAAATAACATCGGTACATTGTTAAACACAGTTGACGAGATAATGGAACATATAGGGATTATTAAAAATGTGATAAAAAATGATTGACTCTAAAATTTTAAAAGAAAATCCAGATTTGATTAAAGAAATGCTAATTAAAAGGAATATAAAGTTCCCCATTGACGATCTTTTCAGCTTAGATAAAAATAGGCGTCAATTGATTATAGAATTACAAAATTTATATCATAAGAAAAATTTAATCGCCAAGGAGATAGCAATAAAAAGAAAGAGCAACATACAAACTGATAATCAAATTCAAGAGATGAGCCATATTAGTGAAGAAATAAAAATACTGGAAGATAAAAGTAAAATAAATGATGGAAAATACAATAAACTATTATACAATATTCCAAATTTCTTTCATGATTCAATTCCTGTTGGAATAGATGAAAAAGACAATAAAATAATCAAAGTTTTTAATAAAAATAGATTGCTAGATAATATATACACAGAATATCAAGATAAAATAGTCTCACAAGAAAGTAGAAATAATAATTACGCAAATCAACACGTTAAAAATCATATAGAAATATCAAGCGAATTAGATTTATTAGATTTGGAAAGAGCTGGAAAAATTGCCGGATCTCGTTTCTTTTTTTTGAAAAACGATATGGTGAGATTAGGGTTGGCTTTAACTAACTTTGCAGTAGATTATTTGATTGAAAGAGAATATACTGTAATTCAACCTCCTTATATGATGAAAAAAGAAGCTATGGAAGGTGCAGTAATATTAAGTGATTTTGAAGAAACTATATACAAAATTGAAAATGAAGATCTATATATGATAGGTACTTCTGAGCATCCTCTTGCATCAATGCACATGAATGAAATATTGGATGGAAAAAAACTACCTCTGCGATATGCAGGCATTAGTCCATGTTTTAGAAAAGAAGCAGGTGCGCATGGTAAAGATATGAAAGGGATTTTTAGAGTGCATCAATTTGAAAAAGTGGAACAGTTTGTTTTTGTTGATCCAAATGAATCATGGAAAGAGCACGAGAGATTATTGAAAACAACAGAAAAATTTTATGAGATACTAGAAATACCATTTAGAACAATAATTCTATGTTCAGGAGATCTAGGAAAAGTTTCTGCAAAAACTTATGATATTGAAGCATGGTTCCCAGCTCAGAATGCATATAGAGAGATTTGCTCATGTTCAAACTGTACAGATTATCAATCTAGAAGTCTAAAAATAAGATTTAGAAACAACCCAAATGAAGAAACAGTTCTTGTTCACACATTGAACAGTACATTAGTGGCAATACAAAGAACAATGGTAGCAATAATTGAAAACTATCAAACTCCAAAAGGAACAATAAAAATTCCATCAGCATTACAGAAATATATGAACAATAAAGATGAAATCACTCTAAAACCATAAAAAATATAAAAATTTCTTTATATTTCGCCATATTTTAAAAATTTTATATAAATATTTTTTATAAAAAAAGAAACCAAAATGTATATATTTTAGTTATCTTGCTCATATTATAATGAGCTTGTTAAGCGTAATTTCTCAAACAAGTAGTAACTTAGGCTTGCAAATTGGGCCACAATATGACCCACTGTTTTACGATGTAATGATATACATATTTGGAACAATGTTATTTGCAGTGTTTTTGCTAGCGGTAATTTCATTTTGGTTAAGAAGAAAAGGTCTTGGCGGTCAATCTGCAAAAGAAAAATGGACACAAGAACTAGAAAAATATTTCCAAAAAGAGCAGATAGGATTAATACCGGACGAAGCACACCATTGGTAATAAAATAAAAAAGGGAAAGCCCTTTTTTATATAATTATTTTTTATCTAAAAAACCAACTCTCAATAAGTTTGTTTCAAATAATAATAAATCATTCGGGTCTATCCCTTGGAGAAATTGAAGCTATAAATAGCCTTTTTTCTGACTATTCAGTTTATGAAAATACCACAGATAGTGATTTTGATTATGCAAGTATTTTAGAGTTTGAATTTATTAAACACAAAAAAATCTCATTCTTTGATTTCATTTCGATCGAGAAATGGACTTTATTAATAGAAATTATCAAGAATATAAAAAAAAGAAGAGGAAATAAAGGATTAAAATTTAAAATAAAAATAACAAATGTTGATAAATTTGAAGATTATGAGGATGATGAAGACGGACCAATTATTTTTAACAAAACAGTTTTTTTACTAAACCATAAGAAGGATTTAGATTTTATTAAAGGACTAGAAAGAATTGAGATTATGATAGAAAATATCGTTGAGATGTATACTTATGAATATCGAAAGGTAGAAGAAGAACAAGGGGCAAATAACAAACCCACAAAAGACAAGATTCGAAATAAAGTAGTTAACAAAGACGAGGATATAATGATTCTCATATTTGATGAAATTAATAGGAAATGGACAAGATCTGTGTAGGTAAAATATATAGTTTTTTGATAATTTATTTAATTAGGAAAAATACATTAATAATCAAGGTATAAACATCATAAAATTAAAAATGGATATAAAAAAATAAAAAATGACTAATAAAAATAAAAATATTAATGAGAGCAAAAAAATTGATTTAGAAATTATAAAAAAAGAAGTTGAAGGTAAAAAAGAAGTTGAGGGTAAAATAATAATAAATTATACAGGAAGATTTGATAGTATAAGTATAAATTCCCAAATAGAAGACTCATCGGATGTTTTTACATATATAGAAATGGATGGCAAGAAAATTAATCATCCCTATGCAAGACTATCAGTTTTTAAAAAAGAGATACAAGATCCTAAAGCAATAATATTTAAAGCCTTTACAAATCATATTCCTAAAAACATGGAATCAAATGTAAAATTCAGGGTAACATTAATTCAAGAACATAAAGAAATTGCATCGGATGTTAAATTTATAAAAATAAAAATATAAATAAAAATAAAAATATTAACTAAAGTCTTTTGTAATTGTTATTTTACCAGTCATCCATGGATGGGGCTCACAATGATAAAGATATTCGCCGGGTTGAGTAAATGTAAATGTATATGTACCCTTTGGCGGAATTAATCCAATAGTTGTTATAGAATTAAATTTTCCATTTACTGGATCGACATAGTTGTTATCAGTTGTAACAGAATGAGGTACCGAGTCAACATTTGTCCATACAATTTTATTTGAAACTCCTAACGAACCTTTTGATTGCTTGGGTTCGAAATTATGAGTTTGTGCTGGTTGAGAGGAACCAGTATCTATTGAAACGTGCACTGATTGAGGCGGATGCAGGACATTGTCAGCTACTACAGGTTTTGCATTATAAGCAGGTAAGAATAAAAACTGATAATATGATAAACTAACAACTACTACCACTATAAAACATACTATACTTATACCACCTATTTGATATTTTTTAACTTGTTCCAATCAAATTTAATAAATACTGAAGATAATAAATATTTATTTTATTTGACATATTTTCTACTATAGAATAAAATTTTCATATGTTAACTATAATTATTTAAAGAAGAAAAAAGTTCTTTAATTTTAATATTATGTCAATAAATATATGTATTCTATCTTTTTAATAATTATTTTACCGTTTTTTGTTTTTTTATTCGAAAAAAATGATTAGGAGGTTGAGGAGGTATCCATAGTTGATTTCTTAATCTCTGGAGATTCAATAGGTTTTTCTTCTTTTATTGAGCTTTCAGAATTATAGGGCAATGAAGATATACTTTGACCTACCCCTTCTGTTGAGGATATTGCCTTCTTTGATGTATCTTTTCCAAGCATTTTATTTCCAAATGATGAGAGACTATAAACAGGTTTTTTAGATGATACAACCTCGATATTAGACTTTGGAAGATTTTTACCATATCTATAAAGATGAAACATTCCTGCGAATACTAGCATTATTATACCAACCAAGAACAATGAAAAGTTTTTCATTCCACTCAATAAAGCATAATATGTCGCAATATTCAAATAGACTTGGAATCCTATCAAACATACAAATATTATATAAAGCCATTTTTCAGGTAGTTGAATAGCGCTTTTCTCAGCAGGTTTCTTCTGGTTTTTAGCGTTTGCTTCAGCCTTTTTAGCAATTTTTATCATCATATATGTGAATCCAAAAGATAATGGAACTAGCAAAGCCATTACAGTATAAAGAAATATTGGATCTATTACCAATCGTTCAAGTAATGATTTTGTCCTATTAGGATCTATATAGAATCCCCAATACGTAGTAACCATTATTTGTGCAATACTTGTTATACCCAATGCAGCTATTATCGGTCGATCCTTCCAAGAGAATTTTTTATATTTGTCTATAAAGGGCATAATTAATAGTGTAAAAATAAAAAGGCCTGGCCAAGCTACTCCAGTTGTAAATTTATCATAGCCACTTCTCAAAAATGCATATAGCCCAGTAAGATACCATTCAGGAACTGTTATACCAGGAGGGACGTTAGGATCAAACTTTAGTCCCATATCTATCGGAAATACACCACCAGTTAACATTATAGCTCCTGAAACAGCCATAACCATGGGTACATCAAATACCAAAAATCTCGGGAAATGTACTACCATTAAACCTAATAACGCTATTGGTAAAAAGAATACATGAAAAGCATAGAACCTAAGTATGAAATCATGGAAACCGGCACCAAAAAACGCATGCATCATATCTGGACCCAAAATAGGAATCGAATTTGTCAATGAGGCCGCAATCGAAATCGCTAGTTCCGCACGTTCACTAAAAATAATATCATAACCAGTAAAAGCTTCTAAAATTGTTAAAACTCCTATAATTACACCCGATACCCATAGAATTTCATTTCTAATTTTGTATCTACCACTGAAAAATTGATAATACATATGCAAAATAGCCAGCATAACCATGGCATTTGAAGCATGATAATGGATATTTCGCATATGAAAACCGTATGGTATAGTATCATTTATTTTATGAACACTATCCCAAGCTCTGTTAAGAATAGGTTCGTACCATATCATCAGAAGAGCTCCTGTAATACCCAGAATAATAAAAGTTACAAAAGTTAACATTCCTAGAAATCCAAGTGGACTTACAAACTTGGATGGAAATGTAAATTTTAGTCCCATGAAAATAGTTCTATCTACACCCGCGTATATCCATCTGAATAGCCTTGTAAGGCTATTATCTCTATTATGTAAGGTAACGCCCATATCCTACTACACCATTTGCAGATGGACTCCAATTAGGAGGCTTTATCCATACATCACCTTTATCATCCACTTCAAGATCCAACATAGGTAAAACATTTGAAGGAGGCGCTTGCAAGGAGGCAGGGCCTGCAAAAGCTGCTCCAGTCATAGGGTCGTACATAGAACCATGACAAGGACATTCACCACGTTTTCTTCCATCTTCAGGCCAATATTTCCATAAACACCACAAGTGTAAACATACCATACTATACATACGGAAAGCGGTATGATCATTTTTATTTCCGCCTAATTCAACAGGAAGTCGTATAAATTGCCATGTTCTAAATGACTCTACATTTAATACCGGATCATTAGTCTTTGGATAAATAACTGCTTCAGCGTGATTGACCTGAAATGTTTTAACATTTGCTTGGGAACCATCAGGCAATTCCACTTTTGCTCTCTCACCACTAGATTCTTTTGGATTGGGTAAAAACTTTCCCCAATCAACAAAAGGTGTAAAAGTCATGACAGTTCCAGCAGCAGCAAGCAATTTTAAGAAATCCCTACGAGAAATCTTTCCTCCACCAATATTTGGAGGTCGATGCTGAGACATTGTAATAAAAAATACACAAATATATCTTATAAATCTATTTGAATTTGCAACATCCCCTTTAATTAAATGATAGATTAAGAGTAATACTCAATTCTGACTTTAATAATGCCGTTAATAACAGAAACAGATGAAACATTTAAAGTAGAGTTATTGGGATTTGGAAGTGAGATTGAAAAAGTTTTATCATGTTTTGGTATTTCAATTAATAAAATATTAGTAGTATTATCAATTTTCGTTTTAATATCAGATTTCAGAATAATACCGCGAAGGTGGATAATTACATCCACAAAACCATTTCCAAGGATAACTTCGGGGGATGTATCTTTCGCTACTGCAATGTCTTCCTGAGAATAGAATTGATTTTTTTTGTTTATTTTTGTATCAACAAGAAATCTGCTAAAGAAATGCGCAAAAAATTTCCAAAAATATGCCACTCCTATGCCGGCTAAAAATCCACCTACATGAGCAATATATGCTACACCTCCGGATTGTCCAATTAATGCAAAAATTAGTTGCATTATAAACCAAAATGGAATAAATGCCAAAGCAGGAATTCTTACAGTGGTAATAAAAAATGCAAAGATTATGGTATGTATTTTAGCATGAGGAAAAAATATTAAATAGGCAGCAAGAACACCAGATATGGCACCTGATGCCCCTATTGCAGGAATATTTCCACTACCAGTATTTATAGCATAAATACTATGAGCAAAAGAAGCGATAATTCCCCAAATTAAATAAATTAAAAGATATTTATAGTGACCAAAACGTCCTTCCAGGTTGTCTCCAAAAACGTAAAGAAAAAACATATTTCCAATTAGATGAGCTATACTACCATGCATAAACATAGAAGTAAAAAGTGAAACAAGATTTTGACCAGACAAAATAAGGTCCGGAACAGCACCATAATTAGAAAATAAGTGAAATTTAACCAAATTATTAGAAAAATTAGATGTAATAATTATTTCATAAATAAAAACAATGATATTTATAGCAATTAATCCATAATTAATAAATGGTCTTCCGTTAGTTCGTGGAGCATCATCATTAATTGGAAACATGGTATTGACCTAAATAACAGATAAATATGAATACGAATTATGTTCCAAAAGGATTAAAGTTTGGCATATCACTATTTTTTTCATCATGAGCTTTTCTAATATGGCGTCTCAATCTTTCATCATCTTCAAAGACCATATCACAATATTTACATTTTTTCTTTATATCATCTTTCTCATGTTTTTTAGAAAATAATCGCACAATCATTAAGAAAATTGAAGATATAAATTAAAGTTACTATTGTCTAATCTAATCCAAATAAAAATAATCTCATTCCATAACAATCATTGTTAACGTTGATTTTACTCCATTTAATTTTCTAAGGTTCCAAGTAATAGTTTCTTTGACTTTATCCATAGTTTCACCTTCTACAAGAGCCACAATATCATATACACCATATACTTGATAAACATGTTTTACTAGATCTATTTTTTTTAATTCATTAATAATTGATTCTTCACTACCTAATTCTGCATTCATTAGCACAAAGGCTTCTGGCATATATTATATAAAAACTATAACAGATATAAAAAGATGATTTAGATATACATTCAATGAAAATAAATCATATTTCAGGGCTTAACTTAGACTCATCAAATTGTTTTGCACGAATCCATTCATGAGTAAAAAAATCCTCACACCATTCATGAAAGGATTCATCCTTACTATAAAACATAATATTTAGATCAGGAGCCCCTTTTAAAGTAGGAAATGAAATACATGATTCTTTCTCATT
>JBBRRG010000055.1:0-8014 GCA_038200895.1 Candidatus Nitrosocosmicus sp.
AATTCATTTCATCTTCATGGGATGTTGTTTAACTATATCACTGCAGGAACAACAACAGTTCCAGATTACAAATCCGATATAGTAACTCAAACCGTAGGAGATAGGGGCATACTAGAATTTAAAGCCGGATTCCCAGGAGACTATATGATTCATGCACATCAATCAGAATTCACAGAAAAAGGATGGATGGGAACCTTACATATATCTCCAGCCACATCTACACCATCTGCAGGTACAAAAATTCCAATTGTCAACAGCTTCAATAAATTCTAATTCATTTATTTTTTTTATTTAATACACTGATTCAGAAGAAGGTCTTAATCCTCTTTTTTTTGATATATATCCACAGTTTAAACATTTATACAAACGTTTTCTTTTATATGTATAAATAACATCCGGTTCATCATCAACAAATTCATGTGATGCTTTTAGCATACAATTAATACAAAATCTCTTTTCCATTTTAAAAAATAAATAAATAATAAAATTATTAAATAATTTGATGTTTTAATATATTCTAACTCTATACATGCATATATCTATACATTATATTCATACCATCATCATCTTTTTAATTGTTCTTTAAGTAATACCGGAATTTCTCTTGGGCTTTTTGCTACAGGAACGTTTGCTTTTGCATAGTTTGTAATTTTTGATTCTGCAGAACCATAATTTCCATATACAATTGCACCGGCATGACCCATTCGTTTTTCTTTTGGTGCAGATCGCCCTGCAATATATGCAATAACTGGTTTAGAAAAATTGGTTTTTATAATGTATTCTGCCAATTGTTCTTCTGCATCACCACCAATTTCGCCTACCACCACAACAGAATCAACATCATTGCGTTCTCTTATTAATTCAAAGGAATCAATAAGATTGGTACCATTGATAGGATCGCCACCGATACCTAGCCCCAAACGCTGACCAAATCCTGATTTAGATAGATGAAATGATACTTCGTACATAAGGGTTCCACTTCTGGAGAATAAAATTGTATTTCCTTCAGTAAAGGGCTGAGCTGGCATAATTCCAACTTTCATAACTTTAGGAACAATAACTCCAGGGGTATTGGGCCCAATCATTATAGCGCCTTGTTTCTTTGCATATTCATATACTTTTATTGAATCTAGAATTGGAACATGCTCGGGAATGGCAACTATTAATTTTATTCCACTGTCAATTGCTTCTTTTGCTGCATCGTAAAAGAATGGAGCGGGCACAAAAATACCTGAAATAATAGCCCCGGTTGATTGCGTTGCTTCTTTCATGGTATTGTACACTTTAATATCTTCAAATTTAGAACCGCCTTTACCCGGAGTTACACCTGCTGCAATGTTTGTTCCATATCTTTTCATTAATTTTGTATGGGTTGAACCAAAGCTTCCTGTAATACCTTGAATTATTACAGGTTTTTTTCTAAAATCAGAATCATTTGATGAGCCGATTAATATTTTGAATATGTCAAATTTTGAAATCAATTTTCATCACTGTTTAATTGGTGTTTACCTTTAAAACTACTGCATTTATTGCTTCCTCTACCGTATCAAATAACTTTGCCCTGCCTCCCTGAAGCATTAGTTTTGCTTTATCGGATTCTGCTCCAGATATCCTTGCATACACGGGGACATTTATTATATTGTTTTTATATGCTTCCAAAATTCCTTGGGCCACGAGATCTGTTCTTACAATTCCGCCAAAAAGATTTACAAGAATTGCTTTTATTTTTGGCAGTTCGCTAATTACTTGAAGAGCTTTGTAAATTGTTTCACTTGTTGCTTTTCCTCCAAAATCCAAAAAAGATCCTGCTTGGCCATTGGCATCAGAAACCATGTCCAGAGTAGACATAACCAATCCTGCACCGTTTCCAATAATAGCTATATCTCCATCTAATTCTACAAACGAAAATCCATTTTTTGAGGCTTGTTTTTCCAAGTCACTCATATACAGATACTTTTTTAGATCTTCATGCCTAAACAAAGAATTATCATCAATAATCACTTTAGCATCCAACGCAATTAATGAACCATCGGTTAAAATTGCAAGAGGATTAATTTCAGCAAGTTCTGCTTCTTTTTCAACAACCATTTTGAAAAGATTTAGTAGTAGATTGACAAAACTATTTTTTGAACTATCTGGGATATCTAACTTATTGGATATATTATTAGCTAATTCTAAAGATATTCCATCCATGGAAAGATCATGTATAACCTTTTTTTCGGTTTGTTCGATATCTATACCTCCTTCTGATGATACAATTATCGAAAAACATCGTTTGCTTCTGTTTAAAAAAATTGATAAATAGAGTTCTTTGGAAATGTCAACCATTTTTTCAAGTAAAATCCCTCTTGGTGTTTCACCTTTTACTTTTTTATTTAAAAGATCGTTGAATTTTGATTCAAATTCTGAAGACTCTTTGCATTTCTGTATTGCGCCAGCTTTGCCCCTTCCTCCCACTGTTAATTGAGATTTTAAAACAAAAGGATAATCCAAGTATTGTGCACCTTTTTTACCATCATCAATATTTGAAGCTAGAAAAGACATGGGTGTCTTTATTCCAAATTGATTGAAAATCTCCTTTCCCTGATATTCCAATAATCGCATATTTTTAAAGTTTTAAAAATACTATTTATAAACAATCCTTTTTGAGTTTACCTGCTAAACCATTTTTTCTTAGAATCCATCAAATCCTTTGTCAAATTAGTTGTAGAGGAAGAGGCGGAGGAGGTTATATTTTTTACATCATCTAAATAAAATGAAAAATTTTTAAGAATATTCATAGATTTCACATAGCTAGCAACCTGAAATCCAGAAGGATTACCATGCAACAATGTTTGCATCAACTCCTTATTTTGTTTTATAGATACATCAATACTATTTTTTGCCTGAGTTAAATTGGCTTGATTTGATTTAGAAAGACCACTTAATAGGTTGTTTACTTCATCCTTTAATACTATGTACTGATTATTTACAGAAATTAATGTCTCGTTAGGATTTGAAAAAATCATATTATTACCACTGGTTGAGCTGTTTTGTAAATTTCCTTGTGGTAAAAACCAGATTATAAAACTGGCTCCAACAATCCCAACAACAATACATAAAGTTATAATTGCCCCTTTTTTATCGATTTTCTTTTTATTTTTATTGTTGTTATGTTTTTCATTTGATGACAATAATTTTTTTTATAGCAAAACATAATTATTACTTTTTGATTAAAAAAATAACGGTAAAATCAAGGATATAGATAACTAAAAAATAAGATAAAAAAAACAAAAAATGAAAATAATATGAATAAAATAAAACAAAAAAATAATTATGCTTTACGTAAAATAAAATATCACGAAACTCAAATCATTAATATCTGTGATTTAAATATATTGGGCAAAGAAATTAATCAAGGGGATTTTACAATTAATATATCGCGAGAGTATTATTATAGCGAAGAGATTGCAGATGAAGCTGCAATAAAGATTTTGAAATCCTCATCAATAATAAATTTGGTTGGAAAAGATATTGTAGATTTAGCTCTGAGTCTTAATCTTGCAAAAAAAAACAGTATAAAAACAATAGAGAGTATTCCTTTTCTAATGATATTTAGATTTACAGGAGATTATTAATTTATTTAAAAAAACATTTGATCAAGTTATGAATATTCTTTAATTCGATTAATGGGTCTAGAGAATTTATTATTGCACGACCTATTATTAAATAATCAGCTCCACATTCCAAGGCCGAATTGATATCTCCTCCTTGTGTTATAAGACCCGGAGAATAGATTGGAATTTTATTTTTATTTTTATTTTTAAAAGAAAATTCTTTTATTATATCCAATCTATTGCCTCCTATGATGACACCATCAACTTTGGAATCTTTTGAATTTTGATAAAAAATTTTATAAAATAAATTAGGAACATGTGAAGCATTTACTGAGGACTCAATTATAGATGCCCCAAATCCCTCGATGGCACTATCATGACTCATATATACAAGTGATATAATACCACAATCTACAGAATGAGCAAAATTAACTGTTGTTTTAAGATTAGTTTTTCCTATAAATGGATTAACAATAACCGAATCAAATCCCATTGAATGAAGGTGCTGAATAGTTACAATATTTGTATTAGGAATATCATTTAATTTAATATCTGCTATAACCTGCAATTTCTCACCATGAGCAATAGCATTTATTTTATGTAATTCGATGAGTGATAATGGTAATATTGCATGGAAATTCAATTTAATTGCACATAGATATTTCCCTAATTTAGTAATTAGATTTGTTATATAATTAAATAAATCACATGTATCATATATTGGATCTATCGCCAAAATTATATTGCTTTGTTTATCTTTGCTTATAATATCAATTCGCTTTGAAAACGGAATTTGGTTTGTCATGCTACAATTTAATTAGTGAATTGAACTATCTAATTTAATTATTTTCAAATAGCATCAACAAATTCAGTCATCATTATCATCAAATAATTTAGAAAAAAGATATGTTAATATTTTAAGATGAAACTTATTTTGAAATAAATCGATCCAAATAGTAGGGTAAGACTTTGCCACATGAACAGCAAATATTGGGAAAGGATGGGAGGGGATGGGAGGGGGAAAGTTGGATATATATATCCATACTTTTTAATCTTAAAGTGAGAAAATTACTACTTTATAAATTCATCTATGAGTAATACACTAGAATAAAAAATAAAATGCGCTCAATTTGCTATCAAATCATTAACCTTTTAAGCATTACGGAATTAAAACAAAAGACCACATTGGCAATACTTTAAAGAAAGATAGAAAAGAAAATCCTACCACCTTTCTCTGATGTTAGTTTAATAATGATATTATAAAAATCTGTGAATTTATTAAATAATACCATTGATGAAATAAAGACCATCAATTTCAATAAAATAAACAACATTTAATATTGAAAAATAGTTCAAATGTTATTATGGCCGGTTACTCTGATGATGATATTAAAAATGCAGCAGAGATTAGAGAATGGTTGACCAAATTAATTTCTGAAAAACAAGATGAGATCGAGAGAATCAAAATAACATTATCTTTGATTGATTCGGTTTTAAAACAAGGAAGTTTTAAGACTGCTGCTAATCTTAATTTAAATAAACAATCGTTTTCAAATGAAAAATCTACAACAGCTATTGTTGAGAATGAAATAAAAAAAGACAATACTTCAGTTTTTCGAAAAAGTCCTGAAGAACAACTACAAGCATTAGAAACTAGGTCAATAAAAAGAATGAAAGACAATAGTATAATTGCCCAAGTAGAAGTTTCAAAGGAAAAAATAGAAATAATTCCAAATGATTCGATTAATTTTAATTTAGATACTCCTCCATTCAAATCTTTTTTTATAAACCGGATCCTAGAAGGAATGAAAAATAAGGATAAAGATAAGGTTAAACAAGGACAGCTATCTGAAACAGATATAATTACGTTTAATATAATGCAAAAAGAGAACAACGAGAATATTTTAAAAAAAATTGAAATTAAAAATTATAGGGACAAAGATAGAGTAAATGAAATTTTCAATACTGTAGCATGGGTATTTACTAGGATGCTAGAAAAAAGTGAAAAATAGTGGATAAAATAATAGTTTTTGATTTTGGATCGCAATATAGTCATCTAATATGTAGAAGAATAAGAGAATCTAATGTTTATTGTGAATTGCTACCATACAATACACCAATAAAAACAATTGAAGAGATAGATCCAAAAGGAATAATTTTTTCAGGCGGGCCTTCAAGTGTTTATGAAAAAAATTCTCCAAAACCTGATAAAAAAATATTTGATATGGGTATCCCAATTCTAGGAATATGTTATGGACACCAAATCATAGTGGACCAATACAGAGGGAGAATAAAGAGAGTCAAAAACAGGGAATATGGAAATGCGATTTTAAAAATAAAAGATAAAAATAATTTATTTAAAAATATCCAATCGGATAGCATTCAGTGTTGGATGAGTCACAGTGATTCATCTGAAATAATTCCTGAAGGATTTGATATTTTAGGGGAAACCACAAACTCTATTTCGGCAGCCATTGGTAACAGAGAAAGGAAGATCTTTGGGATACAATTCCATCCAGAAGTTGCACATACCGAAAATGGGATAAAAATACTCAATAATTTCTCTCAGGTGATCAGCGAAGCAAAACCCGAGTGGAATATGAGTAGCTTTATTGAGAGCACGCTAGAAAATATAAAAACAAAAGTTGGAAGTGAGAAAGTGTTATGTGCTGTCAGTGGTGGAATTGATTCTACCACAACTGCTGTTTTAATCCATAAGGCAATTAAAGAAAATCTAACATGCATTTTTGTTAATCATGGTTTACTACGGGAAGATGAAGAAAATATTGTAAGAGCACTTTTTAACGAAAAGTTAGGTATACCTGTTAAATATATCGAAGCCCAAGAAAGATTTTTACAAAAATTAAAAGGAATTTCTGATCCAGAAACCAAAAGAAAAATAATTGGAGAAGAATTTGCAAGGGTATTTACAGAGTTTGCAGAAAATGAAGGTCCATTTCAATGGCTTGCTCAAGGAACATTATATCCCGATGTAATTGAAAGTGGAGTCTCTAAGGGACCAGCAACAGTCATCAAAACACACCATAATGTTGGAGGATTGCCTGATTGGTTAAATTTAAAAATAATAGAACCATTGAGAGATTTATATAAAGACGAAGTAAGAGTGGTTGCAAAAATTCTTAAAGTGCCAAAAGAACTACTTACAAGACATCCATTTCCGGGCCCTGGACTAGCAGTAAGAATATTGGGAGAAATAACAAATGAAAAGATAAGAATCGCAAAAACAGCAAGTAAAATTGTAGAAGATGTTTTACTAGAAGATGATATTTACGACAAAGTATGGCAAGCTTATGCAATGGTAGGGGACGACAAAGCTGTGGGAATACTAGGTGATGAGAGAATATATGGGCATATAGTAACGGTAAGAATAGTTGAATCTATGGACGCAATGACTGCAGACTGGGTACGAGTTCCATATAATACATTAGAAAAAATTAGTTCAAAAATAACAAATGAGATAGAAAATGTTTCATGGGTAACATATGCTATATCAAGTAAACCTCCATCTACGATTGAGCCACAATAATTTAAATTTTATACTCAAATATTTACATATAACAATGCTTATTTGATATCTGAGATTGTATTGTACAATTACATAAATGAAACCAATTACATAAATTTATACAAAAAATCTTCATCTTGATATATTTTAAAAGTTACTATTGAACTAAATCAATAACTTTTTATCATGAAAATTTGAATTAGGTAAATTCATTTCAAAAAGAAAAATATGGATAGTTATGATTCTATATTTTTCTTTTGTTATCATATTTTTTTGCTTTTTTCTTGAGACGATTTAATCTAATTATAATTATAATCGCAAGTCCCCAAACAGCTAGAGACAATGGGATTTGATTTATCATCCAAAAGTAACCTCCCGCAATAGCGAGACCAACGCCCGCAAAACCAAGAATTTTTTTTGTATTCATTTTAATTTATAATCAATTACTCCGTTAATTACTGAATTAAATTTAAAAGTTGTGACATTGAATAAATGCGCATTAGATTTTTTTGCCAATACTTCAATCAAATGTTTGCCAATAGATAGTTTCTTCTTTTTTAATCTAAAATTAAATCTCATTTTTTTTGAAAAATAACCTACTGATGAGGTAAAGTCCATACCAACTAACCAAATCTCGGCAGATTGAAATTCATCAGCAAGAAACACGCACCTATCACCATCAGTAAATCCGCCAAAATTATAAATGTTTTGAAGGGGAATAAATTGGGTTGTTCCGATAAATTGCTTAAACCTTGGGACAAATTTAAGAATTTTATCTATATTATCACCATGAGCATGTACCAGCAACATTGAACCGATTTTATTAGCAGATATTAAAGAATCAATATCGCCATCAAGATCAGTTACCACAAAATCTGGAATGATATCCAAC
>JBBRRG010000056.1:0-7992 GCA_038200895.1 Candidatus Nitrosocosmicus sp.
AGGAAGGGAAGGAACACCTCTTTTTGGTTCCGATCCTATAGGTCCTGAAGAAATAATTAAAGTAATAGCTACTTTCAGGTTCATTATGCCACAAACAATTATAAAAATAGCAGGTGGCAGAGAAATACATCTTCAAAAAGACGACAAAATTATATTAAAAGCTGGAGCAAATGGAATAATTACTGGTGGGTACTTGACCACTAAAGGAAATAAAGCGTTAGATGATCTTAAAATGATAAAAGAGATTGGTCTTAAAACAAGATAACATTAATTTTTATAAAAGAGCATTAGAAGAATTAGAAAACATTAATCTTTATAGAGAGATAAAAACATTTGATGTTCAAAAAGATTCTACTTTAAAATACAAAAAATACAATATTAATAATTTTTCATCGAATGATTATTTGGGATTATCGAAAAATAAAAAAACATTAAAACGATTACATAAACTAGTTCAACTACAAATATCTCAATGTAGTTCACGTTTAATTTCAGGAAATTCATCTAAAATGGAAAGACTTGAAAAAAAACTGTCTCTGCATCGCGATACTCAATCATCATTAATTTTTCCCAGCGGATATATGGCAAATTTGGGCGTTCTTAGTGCACTTGGCGATAAAGATACGGTAATTTTCAGTGATCAACTAAATCATGCCAGCATTATTGATGGATGTAAGCTTTCAAACAGCAGAGTAGAAATCTTTTTACACAATGATTTTTTGAATTTAGAAGAATTAGTAAAAAAATCGAATTTTAAAAAAAAAATTATAATAACAGAAGGAATTTTTAGCATGGATGGAGATTTTTCGAATTTAGAAGAACTATCAAAAATATCAAAAGAAAACAATTGTATTCTGATAGTAGATGATGCTCACGGGGATTTTATAGTAGGTAACAATAGTAAAAAAAATTATTCCGGAACACCGGCATTTTTTAACATAAACCAAGAAGTTGATATACAGATTAGTAGCTTAAGCAAAGGTCTAGGATGTTTTGGTGGATATATTAGCAGTTCGAATATAATTTCTAAATATATAATTAACAAATCTCGTCCTTTTATTTTTACTTCTGCACTTCCTGAATTTTTATGCGATATAGCAAATATATCTTTGAAAATAGTAAAAAAAGGGAAATATCAAAATAAATTATATAGTAATATTGATTATTTTCATAAAATATTAGAAGAATATTCTTTTTCCGATACCAAAAAAATATGTTTCAGTCCCATAATTCCAATTATGATAGGATCAGAGAAAAAAGCTATGGAACTTTCCCTAAAGCTTTTAAAAAAAGGATTCTTTGTTCAGGCTATTAGATATCCAACTGTAGGAAAAGGTCAAGCTAGATTACGAGTTTCTATATCAGCTAAGCATGAAAAGCATCAAATTATAAGTTTAATAGATACATTAAATAAAATTATAAAAGATATATAATTTTTTTATGTATTTTATAACTCGAATTTTGAAACATTATAAGAAATTAATCGGATTCTACATTGTATTACTATAATATTAGTTGTATTACTATAATATTAGTTGTATTACTATAATATTAGTTGTATTACTATAATATTAGTTGTATTACTATAATATTAGTTGTATTACTATAATATTAGTTGTATTACTATAATATTAGTTGTATAAAAAACATAAAATAATTAGTTTACCAATTAAGATATTATCTTTAATTACAATATAAAAAAGAAAAAATATATTTAATGAAACAATATTAAAAGTGTTTGAAAGGAGTAATATTAGCTGGAGGGTTTGGAAAAAGATTAAAACCCATTACAGACAATCGCCCTAAGCCAATGATTGAAATATTAGGCAAACCAATAATCGATTGGCAAATAAAGCTTTTAGCAAAAAATAATGTCAGGGAGATAATAATTTGCGTAGGATATCTAAAAGAACAAATTATAGATTATATTGCAAGCGGAAATAGATTCAATGTCAAAGTAGCATACACGGTAGAAGAAGAACCCCTCGGAACAGGAGGTGCATTGAAAAATACACATAGTCTATTAAAGGATGAAAAAGATGGATTTTTTATGATAAATGGAGATATTTTAACTAACATAGATTTCAATACTTTAGCAAATAAAAGCGATTTTAATACTTTAGCGGTAGTGCCCCTTAAGAGTCCTTATGGAATAGTAGATTTTGATGAGCAACTAAATGTAACAGGATTTGAAGAAAAACCCAACATCAACAATAAATGGATAAATGCAGGAATTTACTTTTTTAATCAAGAGGTTTTTGACTATCTACCAGAGAAGGGAAACATAGAAACAACAGCACTCCCCGCAATGGCAATGCAAAAAAAATTAAAAGCAAAAAAATTTGAAAATTCGTTTTGGAAATCCATAGACTCTCATAAAGATATTGAAGAATCATCAAAGGAATTATCCAGAAATTATTCACAAAAATAAAATGAGATTTAAAATTGGATTCAGTATAGGATCTCTTTTGAAAGCAAAAAACATTCTTGAATTTTCATCATATATAGATAAAAACGAACATATAGATTCCATATGGGTGCCCGAATCTTGGGGTAAGGAAGCATTTTCATTATTAGGAGCAATTTCGCAAGTTACCAAAAGAATAAATTTAGGAACATCAATAATTAATATTTATTCTCGAACTCCTGCAACAATTGCAATGGGTACAATATCCATGGATAATTTATCCAATAATAGAATGATATTAGGTTTGGGAGCAAGTACTGCGACTATTGTAGAAAATCTTCACGGGATCGAATATAACGATCCTATAACTAGAATGATAGAATACATTCAATCTTTAAGGATGCTTTTTAAAACAGATGAGAAAACAAATTATGATGGAAAAATAGTAAAAATTAAAAATTTCAGTATTTTAGAAAAGTCAAGATCAGGAATTCCCATTTATATAGCAGCAGTAAATAGAAAAATGATTCAAATTGGTCTGGATTATGCAGATGGATTGCTATTTTATCTAAGACCCATAAATGAAATTAAAAATTTACTTCATACTATTAAAAATAAATTCAAGATTAATACATCACTGGTTTTGATAACATCGATATCAAATAAAGAACCTCAAAAAGCAAAAGAAAGAGCAGCAAAAACTCTTGCTTTTTATATATCGGTTGGAAAAGTATATTATAATTTTCTTTTAAGTACAGAGTTTAAACCAGAGGTAGAAAAAATTTATAAAGAATACCACAATCATGGTTTGGAAAGATCGATTGAAAATATAACAACAAAAATGTTGGATGATATTGTAGTATACGGTTCAGTTAATGATTGCAATAACCAAATTAAAAGATTTAGAAATACAGGAATCGATTCACTAATATTACAAGTAAATCCGATAAAAGATAAAAAAGGAGAATTAAATTATAAGGACTTTTTAGAATTATGAGGATCGCAATAGATTCAGGAGATACTATAGGATTTCAAAAATCATCAGACCGTTCTTTGTCAGAGTTAGCATGTAAAACAATAATAAATCTATTAAAAAGAACAAAAATAGAAAAACATGAAATAGATGGTTTAATTGTTTCTACATGTTCTAATGAACAATATTTGGGCAATATTATATCAGAAATGGTTAACTTGAATCCCAAAATATCAACTAGGGTAGAAAATTTATGCAATTCTGGAACTAGTGCAATTCTTTTAGCTTATTCTTTAATATCCTCAGGTTTATGTAATGCAGTAATCGTTACAGGTATTGAAAAACAAGATAGTCCTGGAAATAAACTCATATGGGATATCACAAGAGGAATCTATGATTCACCAATCCATTGGGCAGCACTATTCGCAAAAACTCATTTTAGAAATTTCAATACATCTGAAGAGGATTTGGCTTTAATTTCTGAAAAAAATCACAAAAATGCAAATAAAAACCCTAATGCATTGTTTTATAAAAAAAAATTTACATTCGCAGATATTATGAGTTCTAAAAAAATTGTTGAACCATTAAAATTATTGGATTGCTGTAGTCCTTGTGTTGGGGGTTCCTCACTTTTATTGGTATCTGAAAAACTTGCAAAAAGATCAGAAATTCCAATATGGATAAAAGGAATTTCACAAAATAATCAAGGTGCAAGTTTTGCAAATATTTCATTTGATTTAAGGTCAATTATTTCCACCAAAATTGCTTCAAAAGAAGCCTTTAACCAAGCTAAATTAAAACCCAAGGATATAGATATTGCAGAGATTCATGATGCTTTTTCAATTCTTGAAATATTGGCCTATGAAGATATAGGTTTTATAGAAAAAGGAAAAGGATCTAAATTCATGAAAGAGAATAGCATTCATTTTAATACCAGAGGTGGTTTGCTAGGCTGTGGACATCCTATAGGAGCTACAGGCATTGATCAAACCAACGAAATAATTCTTCAATTGCAAGAAAAGGCACCTAACGGGAGACAAAGAAAAAACTGTTCCAGAGGGTTAATTCATAACATGGCAGCTGCAGGTACATCATCAACAATCATAATAGTAGAAAAATGAATTTAAAAGAAACAATATTTAAAAAAATCGAAGATGGATTATTCTTAAGTACTTTTTGCAAAGAGTGCAAAAAATATAATTGGCCTCCAAGTATTTATTGCAAAGAATGTTTTAAGAAAACAAAATTAAAAAAAATAAATAATGAAGGTATTCTTTTAGAAATATCATACTCCCATATAACAAATGAAGAAAATTTTTTTGGCATTGGAGATTTCTCAGGAATAAGAATAATAGGAACTGCAAATAAAAGCATTAGAATAAATGATTCAATAGTGATTGATATAATAAAAGTGATCAATAATAAGATATCAATAGTATTTAACAATTCAGATTAGAAAAATAGAATAATTATTAACAAGTTTAATGTTTTAAAATAATATGGATTATGAAGGTTATCTTAGCGACAGGGAGTTAATAAGTAGAGATGCATTCCATAAAAAACAATTGAAAATCAAAGTTATAGAAGTAAACGAAAATACTCGTGATTATTCTAAATATGGTGATAGAATCCTGATTGATAAAATTCTGTTAATAATTCAAAATTTAGAAACTGATGAAATTGAAGAAAAGGAATTAGATATAGAACATTTGGAAAAAAGAATGAAAAAGGAAAGATTATTTACATCATCTAATAGATGGGTCCCTAGAAGTGATATAAGAAACAATTTTATAGTTGGAAACAGACATTTCTTTCTTTTATCTGATGCAATTTCATTAGATATAATTCAATTTTAATTTTTCATATAATGCGCCGCTGATCAGACTCGAACTGATGACCTACTGGTTAACAGCCAGTTAAGCTCCACAATTTTAAATTATGGATTTGCTCTACCAAGCTGAGCTACAGCGGCACTAGTTTATAAAAAAATAAAAGAATAATTAAATGTTATGTTTTTTAAAAAAGTATTTAATCTTATCAATTTTACACTTGTAATAATTTAACAGATAAATAATATCGAATTTATAAAAAAAATTATAAAAAAGAATATAAAAGTTTATGTTATTCTTTAGAATATATATATACTCCATCAAGAAACACTCTTGAATCTTTATTTTTTATTCTCGTTGCCAATTCAAGATTCGCCGCAGTTTGGGAGACATTTTCGATATTTGGTCCTGTTACTAATATATCTTCACCTTGTACGGTAACTTTTGTATCGCCGCCTACAATTTTAGAAGTTCTTGCAGACCTTTCTCCAAAGAAATTTTCGACAGATACTTCCCGACCTTTGATTTTTACAGTTATAGGAAAATGTGCAAAAACTATTTTTAATTTGTATGTAAATCCTTTACTCGAGCCTTTTATCATATTATTAATAACACTTTGAAGGGTATTTACTAAAGCAAAATCCTTTTTTCTATTTCCTTGTGATTTTATAATGATCTTTTCATCCCGAAAATCTATAGTAGCAGGCATTTTGGTAAAGTCCTTTTGAACAGAACCAAACGAACCTTTTGTTATTATTAAGTGCTCTTGTTTAGTAATAGAAACGTCTGAAGGTATTGTAATTTCATTTATATAAAATTCTGGTTTAATAGACATAACCTATTAATGCACCTCCTAAATTTCCATCTTGGGCTTCATGGTGAGACATGATACCTTTACTAGTAGAGACAATCAAAATACCCATATTATATGAAGGCAAGAATTGACGTTCCCAGAACAAATAATTATCTTTTTTTACACTAAATCGGGGTGTGATTATACCACATTTATTTATCTTGGCCAATAATTGAATTCGGAATTTACCCGTTCGTCCATCGTCAACCTGTTCGAATTCACCTATGTATCGATATTTTTGCATAATTCTCAAAACTTCGCTAGCAAATTTTGATGCAGGTAAAATAATGCATTCCCGTTTCCTTCTCATTTCGTTATTATATAAAGTTGTAAATAGATTAGATATAACATTCAATGCGGGCAATTATAATCACCTATTCGTACTTCCTAAATCCCAATGAATTTGCGACCTCTCTAAAACATCTTCTGCATAGCATAAGATTATATGCGCATATAAGCCCACTGAATGAGCCGCATCTTTTACACCATCTTGTTCCTTTACCGTGAGCTAACTTTTTTCTTCCAGTAAGCTCATAATCTCGTATTTTAATTTTTATACCACTTCAACTCCAAATTTACTTTTGAAAAAATTTATCGCTTCGTCTTTTGTAATTTTATGCTTTTTTCCTATTTTTGTAGGATTTCTCTTCTTGGATATTCTATACCCAGGTCTTGTCAAAGAAGAACAAATATCCATACCAAATATTCCAATATCAGGATTGTACTTTGTTCCAGGAATATCAATATGGTCATGTATTCCAAGCGACAAATTACCATTATTATCAAAAGATGAAGATTTAATCACATTCTTTTTTGCTTCCATAATACGTCTTAAAAAGTTTATGGCTTCATCCCGTCGCAAAGTTACCATTGTACCTATAGGTTCGCCTTTGTGAATATTAAAATCTCTAACACTTTTCTTAGCTCCTCGTACACTGGGGGTATGTCCAGTCAATTCAGTTAATGCATTCTTTGCGCGTTCCAGTGGTTCTCCAGCTTTACCAACTCCAATATTTATAACAACTTTGAATAAAGAAATTTCTTTCATAGGATTTTCTATTTCATTACTCATTAATTAAAAACCTCCAGAATAGGTGTTTCATTTCCAATAGGCATAACAATATCTACGGGCAATTCGATTGATCTATTATCCAAATTTACTACTGTTCTCTTTGGTAACGAAAACATTCCATTTTTGATTTCATCAATTTTTCCTACTCTCCCTGCATTTTCTCCTTGGATAACTAAAACTGTGCATCCAACTTCAAATCTAATATGATCCTCGATTTGAATTTTAGGTAATTTTACTAAACAAACATCGCCAACCTTCATCTGTTTATTTTCCGAAATCAATGTTTTACCATCATGAAAACCATATTGAATTCTACTTCCTTTTATTGTTACTTTGCTGGTTATCTTCAACAATTTTAGCCCCTTTTCTTTTGTTTTAACAGGAACCAATATTTTTAGATCTTTAGGGATTAATCTGAATGACTCACCATTAGGAACAACCTCAATAATATCCATAATTCCTACACCAAAACGAACATCTCTCCTAGTAATCCCATCAACCTTTATTTGTCCAGAATTCATTATCTTTTTTGCTTCATGTAGATTACTACATAGATGTAAAACATCTCGCAATAATATACCCATGGGATAACATTTATCTTTTGCATAAGGCCCAGGATTTACAGACAATGCAAATGGAAACCCTTTCCTTTTTATTTGCCAGAAATTTGGTGCCATTTGTCTTTTTAATTTTGTACTTCCACTTTTTCTTGTCATTTATTATTCACTACCAAACCTCACTTTTTTTCTGCGTTCTGTTTACTTTTATTCTTTGATTTATTAATTTGTTCCTTATTTTCAATTTTATTTTTCCTATAGTTGTCATCCAGTTTTAAGGACGAGAGTATTACATTAGAAG
>JBBRRG010000057.1:0-7775 GCA_038200895.1 Candidatus Nitrosocosmicus sp.
ATTCTTTAACTATAGGCATTCTAGTAGGCCCTCCTACCAAAATTATTTTGTCAATATCCCCAGTGTTTAGTTTCGCATCTTTTAAAGATTGTAGCATAGGATTTCTGGTTTTTTCTACAATAGGTCTTAACAATTCTTCCAATTTTGAGCGAGTTAATGTTAAAATGAAGTTTTTTGGTCCTGAAGAAGCATCATATGCCAAAAATGGTAAGTTTATTTCAGTAGTGACTATATTGGAAAGTTCAATTTTAGCCTTTTCCGTAGCCTCACGAATTCTCATCATTGCCGCTTTATCATTTTTTATATCTAAACCAGATTGTTTTTTAAATTCATTAACAAGATAGTCTATTAAAATATTATCCATATCAGTACCACCTAATTGAGTATCTCCAGAAGTACTCTTTACTTCAAATACACCACCACCCATTTCCATAATAGTAACATCCAATGTTCCACCTCCAAAATCAAATACCATGATTTTGAGATCTTTTTGAACTTTGTCCAATCCAAATGCAAGGGATGCAGCAGTAGGTTCATTGATTATTCTTACTACTTCTAAACCAGCAATTTCTCCAGCATCTTTTGTTGCTTGTCGTTGATTGTCGTTAAAATAAGCAGGAGCAGTAATAACAACTTTATCAACAGTATCGCCAAGAAAAGCCTCAGCATCTCTTTTAATTTTTTGAAGAATAAATGAAGATATCTGTTGTGGAGTGTATTCTTTTCCATATACCTTAAATTTATAATCAGAACCCATTTTTCTTTTAGCAGCTATAATGGTACCTTCAGGATTAGAAAGCATTTGACGCCTTGCTGGTTCACCAACCATTAATTGTCCATCCTTTGAAAAAGCAACCACGGATGGAAATGACTTTCCTCCGATCGAAGTACCTTCAGCAGCTTGTATTATTACAGGTTTGCCACCAACTAAAGTTGATGCAGCAGAGTTGCTGGTTCCTAAATCAATTCCTATTATCTTTCCCATCTTCTAAATTTCATCTCCTTTTGTATTATTATTATCATCGATATTTTTAACTATCTTTTTAGAAACTTCAACTAAGCTAGGACGTAAAACTCGATCATTTAAGAAATAACCTTTTCGAATTTCTTTTGTCACTATATTTTCTTTTACATCATTGTTAACATAAGAAAATCCTACCATTTCATGAAAATTAGGATCGAAAAAATTATTTAAAGACACTATTTCTTTAACTCCTTCCTTTTCCAGAAAGATATCGATATTTTTTAAAATACTTTCTAACCCTTCAAGAATTGCATTATCAATTTTGTTTTGTTTTATTGTATCAATAGCACGTATAAAATCTTCACGCATATTGACAACAACAGACAATAAATCAGATTTAATTGATAGTATTTTCAAACCATTTTGTTTTTCAACATTCTTTCGGAAATTATCAAAATCTGCTAGACTGTATTTTAATTTATTAAATGTATCATTATATAAATTCCGATAATATTCTAATTCGTCTTTAGTTTTTTTTAATTCATTTAAATCATCAGCCTTATCAGAAGTATCAGTGTTTAATGGCGGGAATGGTGGATCGGATCCGTTAATTTTATTTTCCAATAGAGAATAGTCACTCTCTTTTTCTTTCTCCATAATAATAAAATCATTTAAATCTAATAATTACATATCGATGATAAAAAATCTCTATCTATTGGAATGTTAGAGTAAAAAACAATACCTAATTAAATACAGGATAATAAAAAATGATCTCAAATATTTTAAATTATCAATTAACTTTAGGTTGGATCAGGCATAATTACTTTTGATTGATGATCTTGCACCACAAGCTTCACAAATCATAAATCCTAATTTTTTAATTTTTTCTGTTCTAGTATCCGGACTGCCACAAACAGGACAGATAACATAATCCTTAACATATCTATCGATTAATCCACCAAATGAAGATATAGGTTTCCTCCCTAAAAAGATAATTCTTTCGCCAGAAATGTAGCCCGCAGAGGCCAATTCCTTATTCAGATACAATAATAGTTTATCAGGATCTCTTCTCAAAGCTTTTGGAAAATCCATAAAATTTCTAAAAATAGTCCTCTGACCAACCCACATAATTTTTGGAGTTGGAACTTCAAGTCTAGATACTTCTTTTTTTACTACATTTCCTAATTTATTTTGTAGCCTATCTAACAAAGATTCATAATTAGATTTATCCTGCTGAACTGACACATTAAATATAATACTTTACCAATTAATTTATGTTATGACTACACATACAATTATTAATACGAAATAATTGACAAAAAAAGAAAGAATAGAAAATTAATTAATTTTAATCCACTTTAAAAATGGAACCAAAGTATTAAATGACAACATCTCAGGTTTTTCACAATTATAACTCAACATAACCATCCTATCCAACAATAAATGATGTAATTTTTCATCTATTTGATTTTTTTTTAAAGGATTAAAAATTTCAAAAAAACATTTTTGACCATAATAAGCAATATGTTGACAATAGCAAGATATAAGAATGGAAGGATCACGAACTATTCTTTCATTGATTTCAGATTCATTAAATGATGAATTGTTTTGACATTCTACATAGATTTGTAAAATTCGCCTTTGATAATTTTCCCTAATTAATTCGATATTTGAGTTTGTAAGAGTTTTAGAAAGATATATTTCTCGTTTTATTTGATCGATTGATCTTCTTGCAAGATCTTTAACAGAAAAAATATCTAAATTTGTTTTAACACCAAAGTTTTTTCCAAATAAGAAAAAAATTCCCATAATCTCGTCGTTGTTAACAAATGGAAAGCTCAAATTCCCATCAAGAAATTTAGAAACTCTCATGCAAACATCAGAGGGCAAAAATATTCCCATATATGAATCAGATATAACAGTCAATACAAAAAAATATAAATCAAACAATATTTCAAGATTTAATTTTCTGATTCTGACTCCTGATTTACAGGATTTTATAAAAAAACAGAGGTAAAACCTTATGCTTTTGAGTAAAATCCAGGTTTTCTTTCATAAATTTGACCATCATTCATTGCCTTTTTTATATAAGATTTTGAATCGGCTTCTGAAAATTTACCGGTTTTTCCAAGTTCTATAATAAATGTATTTTCTTCGACATCATTTTTGTCTTCTCCAGACAAACTTGAAAATATTTCCATGAAAAGTTTTAGTTTGGATATTTCGCTGAATGGTTTTCCGTGTAAAACACCTAAATCAACTTTACCTGTATTAACATCAACACCTGCAGTCTCCAACATCCTCTGAACAAGAAATATAGCTCTTTCTGCATCCTCTTTTTCAACTTTATCCTTTAATAACAATCGTGCACGAGCAGTTGAAAGTCTAATAAGACCTTCAAGTTGTCTCGGTGTCACAGTAATCATGCTATCAGAATCAACATTTCTCATTTTCATATAATAATCACGAATAAGTGAAACTGCTTCGCGAGTCAATTCAGGTTCAACTAACTGCTTTGCAAATGCCAAATATTTACTGAAAAGATCTATATTAATTGCAGCTTGTGAGGATTTTTGAACATCTTTATGAATTTCCAAAATATGGCCAGCTATTTTGCTATCCTTTTCTTTTTCGGGAATATCTCTTATAACATATACAATATCAAATCTTGTTAAAAGAGGAATTGGTAGATTTACATTTTCCGTGATATTTTTATAAGGATCATACTTTCCATACATAGGATTTGCTGCAGACAGTATAGAAGTCCTTGCGTTTAATGTTGCTACGATACCACCTTTGGCAACTGAACATGTTTGTTGCTCCATAACTTCATGTAAAGCAGAGCGGTCTTCGGCTTTTATTTTATCAAATTCATCTATACAAACTAATCCCTGATCACCTAAAACCACAGCGCCTGCCTCCAACATCATTATTCCAGACTTATCCCTAATTACTGCAGCTGTAAGCCCAGCAGCTGTAGATCCTCGACCGGAAGTATATAAACCTCTCGGAGCAATTTTTGCTGCAAATTTAAGCATTTCAGATTTTGCAGTTCCGGGATCTCCGACCAAAAGTATGTTAATATCGCCTCGCCTTGCTGATCCATCGTCGAGTTTTTTGTTGACTGAACCTACAATTAAAAGTAATATAGATTCCTTAATGACCTCATGACCATATATATGAGTAGCAAATGAAGAAATTAATTTTTCATAAATATCTGGTTTTTTTGACATTGTAATTATTTGTCTTTCATCTTCGGCACTAATCGATATTCGTTCAATGGACCTTGTTTTCTTATCTCCTGCACGGCCGCCAAGATATTCAATATTATTTCCTTCCATCCTAAGTCTAAACAGAGAAGTTTTTATTTGAGAACCAGAATTTCCAGAAATAAAAGATGATTCTTGATCAATTCGTATAATACCCGTTAACATTATTCTATCACCAGGTCTACATTGATCAACTAAATCGCCTAGAATAGTGACCTCAATATAATGGGGCAGCTGTCCAGCAGGAAGGTCCTCGGGTAATTCTTGTAGTCTAACTAACTGAAAATCAATAAATAAACTGTTTTCTATATCCATTTCCAGTTCTTTTTCGGAACAATTAAGGCATCTTTGAGGTTTTTTTAAAGATAAGCCCTTTAATTGAGATAGATTAATTTGGTTGCAATTGAGGCACCGATAGGCGATTTTTTTTCCGAATGGTTTGACTTCAGAAGAGCGTACTACCATTCCAGAAACACCTAATAATTTGTTTATTACATCTGCATTTATATCACGCAATCCTTTTTGAACTGCATAATTACCTATTCTAACTCGTATATGATCTTTGATTTCGTCAGCATATTCAGGATGAATTTCCGACAGAATTGAAACAACTGCTTCACTAAAAGCAGCAAGCATTTCATCAGGATTGTGTGTAATATCTTTTGCAAGAGTAGGATTAAAGCTATCAAAATCGATGTAGTCTATAGCAACAGATGTAGCTGATGTCGCTATCATATTATTAATTTTATCAAAATATTTATAATTACCTGCACGGTCTTTAAAAGATCTTAAAAAAGTTTCTAATTCGTTAGATAAAGCAGATAAAGTCTGCTGTTGTTGTTGTTGTTCTTGAATATTAGAAGAATTGTGAGATGGTGGGGAGGAGACATCATTACTCAAGTTTTAACACCAATTTTTTAAAATTAAAAGTCATTTCATAAATCATCTCATATAATAATTTTTCCTCTAGAGAGAGTTTTTCTTCGATTTCGGAAACCAAATGAGAAGAAGCAGAAAGTTTTACTATTTTTTGTATTCTTGATGCAATAAATGGATTTAATGATACAATCAGTGATTCACGTTCTTTTTCATCAATGCTACGAAGATAATTATTTACACGAACATAAAAATCTGGATCAATTGCTGACAATACATGTCCTGAGGAAATCCTTTCTCGGTTTAAGGCTCTTTTAACATAAGACAAATTATCCTCATCATGTATTTCTATTAATCCTTGCTTGTTTAAAATTATAGAAATCCATCTTGGAAGGGATGTCATATCACCCTCTTTTGCACTAATAAACACAAATGGCTTCATTTGAATTTCAACATCCTTCAAATAAATTACCCTTACATCTTTAAGTAAATAATCCAAATTGGAAAAGCTATAAAGAATTGAAATATCATCCAGATCTTGAATTAATTTATTTGTATTAGAATTCAATAACGAGTTCATTATATAATAAATATAATTAGTTAATAAAATTATTAGATATAAAGTGAATTATTGTTGATCTCAAATTAAATAATTTTAAATTGGAAAAAAGAACAATTTCTTAGCGATGGAGGATAAACATCAGAAAGGGAATAATATTTCAGATATTATGTGGGTAGAAAAATACAGACCTAAAAATTTGGATCAAATAATTAATCAAAAAGAAATTATCAAAGGTTTAAAAAATTTGTTGAACAAACCAAATGAATTACCACACCTATTATTTACGGGTGCAGCAGGAATAGGAAAAACAACCACTGCATTATGTCTTGCACGAGAAATACTAGGAGACAATTGGAAAAGAGATACTCTTGAACTTAATGCTTCTGATGAAAGAGGAATTAAAATGGTACGTGAGAGAGTAAAAGAATTTGCATCCATTATGAAGCTCTCCATGAATCAAACAGAAAACGAAAGACCATTCAAAGTCATTATTCTGGACGAGGCGGATGAAATGACATCAGAGGCACAAACAGCTTTAAGAAGAATTATAGAAGATAGCTCAAAAACTACAAGATTTATTTTTATTTGCAATTATCTTTCTCATATTATAGAGCCCATTCAAAGTAGATGCGTTGTTTTTCGTTTTTTAAAGGTACCTGCTGATGAAGTAGTAAAATATTTGAAGCATATTTGTAAAAATGAAGAAATAATATTTGATGAAAAAGCATTATTTAAAATATATGAACATACAAACGGAGATCTAAGAAATTCGATAAATATTTTGCAAGCAGCCTCAGCCGGTGGCAATATAAATACGCTACAAGTTCAAAATGCAATAGGGATATCAGGAAAAAATAAAATATCTGAAATAATACGATTGGCTCTCAATTCAAAGTTTAATGAATCAAGAATAAAATTACTGGAATTATTATACGTTTACGGGGTCTCTGAATCAGACTTTTTAAAATACACCAACGAAGAGATTTATAATCTTGATATTAAAGATCCATCTGAAATTTCTTCAATAATAGCAGAATATGATTTTAGGCTATCAAATGGCGCTCATCCAGAAATTCAATTGGCTGCATTCTTGGCACAATTAGGAAAATTAGGAAAGATAGGTATAAAAAATAATTAATCTAACTAAAAATCTTCTTCAAATTCGTCGCCACTTTCTTCTTCTGTTACTTCATCAAAGTCTTCTTCAAATTCTTCACGTTCTTCGGCGGTCTTATATGGGATATCAGCTTCGCCCAAACTTCCACATACGGGGCATTTAAATTCAATTGTTTGTCCCTCAAGATCCAATAAAAACTCTTTGGTGAATACTTCATCACAATTTGAACATACCAGAGTTGTTTGTATATTCTCTTGACTGAATTTATGCGACTGTACCCGAAACATTGTGTTCACCATACTTATTTTACCTATAGGAAACGGTCTTTATTATAAGCCTTATCTTTTATAAATCTAAATTAAGTTACAAAAAACATAATTAAAGAAATATTTCTATAATCAAATTAGTTAAAGCCAGTAGTAATTATGGTTCTTATTTTATATAAAAAATATTCTGCAGGATTTTCTTTTTTTGCGATACTTTTACTTTGTACTTTCTATCAGTTTCAAATTTTGAATAAAAGAATGGATTATTTTAATAAATATAAGTTAACCTTTCTAATATCTTCTTTAAAGAAAGATGAAATAAGAATATACAAGTACAAATCTAGCACATATACTTTGGAGCTAGCTTATTTTGAATTTATAAAGGAAATAGAATAACATCTCACTCCATAATTTTATAATCAAGTAATATAATCAATGGAAGGTATTAATGGATAAAGTTTAATTCGATCCTCGATTGTATAGATATTTCAATTTTAAATTACTACGTAATTAGTTTTATCCTCTAAACCAGATGTGATTATAGCTTTTTTTCTATTTATACATGATTCGCATTTGCCACAATGAGCTTTAACTTTACTTCTTTTATTGAGAATATCCCCCCTATAACAACTCCAAGATTGAAAAAGTTTATCACCTAAAACATCGTATCCCATTAAAAGCAATTTAGTTTTATCCAGATTATCCATGGCAGGAGACCAAA
>JBBRRG010000058.1:0-7764 GCA_038200895.1 Candidatus Nitrosocosmicus sp.
AGATACAGATTTGTGGCTGCAGATTTTGTATATCGTTTGGATTGGAAAATTTTATTGGGTAATTATATTCCTTATGCTAGCCAGAGAATTTTGTATTGAAAAAGTTGATAATATTTTCTTGATTTGATAACTTACTCTTAATATGTATAATCTGATTTTATCTAATTTAAATTTAATTTTTAATTTATCTCATCCTATTGGATGTTCCTTGACAATTAGTTGATTTATAATATCCATTAATACATTTGCTAAATTGATAATTATAGTAGTACGTTACTTATTTTCAGTCTATTGTATTTCAGCAATTATCTTAATATGGGATGGTTTATTTTATAATTTATTTATTTAGTTGAATAAAATATTTGCTTTAATACGCCTAAACTGATTTTAAATAGGATGTAACTTGAATTTCATATTTGACATAAAAATTTCGTCTAAGAGAAATGTCTTACTAACCTAATCATTTTCTATATTTTTATAGGTAGATTAATTAATAAAAAAGCAAATTATAAAGCTATGTCCTTTCTTCGTTATAGAATAACACGACTAAGAAAATTTACTTATAATAAAATCTTTATTGCAACTAAATATATATTATTTGTATACTTTAGAATAAAGATGTTTTTTGGTTTGTACTAATTTTTAGAGGATATGATATGGGCGGCCTCAATAACATTCAATAAATGGTGCCTAAATAGTCTAATCATGGATTATCAAAAAATACTTGATGCTATTTTTGCTCTAAATAGTGATATTCGTTATGCCGGGTTGATTGATGAAACAGGTTTATTGATAGCCGGAGGCATGCGTCATGGGATTGATTCTATTGTTGATCAACCTAGTGAAGAATTATATCTGACACATACAGCTTTAAGAAAATCTATGCGTGAGCGTTTTGATGATACTATGGGACAGGCACGTTTCGTATACGTGGAGCGCGAAAAATTATCATTATTAACCTTTTACCCTGAAAAGAAGATGTTATTAGTTACCTTAGAACCTAGTATGGATTCCCATGTTGTAATGGATGTGGCTGAAGATATATTAGATATTTTTAGTGGAAATACAATTACAAAATAAAGAATTTTAGCGATTTATTAGTATTAGTTTAGCCGAGGATATTATGCATCGCTATTAAATCACTACTAAATAATTCTAGTTCATTAGGTATTATTATTTTTATTGGATCTTTTAATGAAAGTGGTTTATTTGTAATATTTGAAATTGTTTCTTTTTTCTTGTTCCAAATTTCTGAATTAAATTGTATTATTTTTTGGGTAAACAATGTCATTTCTTGAAATTCATTAGTTATTTTAGGAAATCTTTTTTGAGTGATAATTTTATTATTAAGGTAAATTTTTGTCCATAATTCATAAGTAATAAATGGACAAATTGGTTCCAATAATATTAAAATGATTTTGAAACATTTATGAATTGTATATAATGCAGATTTTCTTTCTTCATCTTCAATTTCATTATATAGCCTTGATTTCACAAGTTCAATGTAATGTGCTGCAAAAATGTTCCATGTAAATTCTCTTATTGTATTTGATGGAATAAAAAAGTTTAATTCGTTATACCCATCTATACATTTTCTGGATACATTGTCAATTTCTGCTAATATCCATTTATCTGTTGGATTCAGCTTTTGTGGCTTATTTTCATCCTCTATTATTTCAAAGTTAGACACAAATCTTCCAATATTCCATAACTTGGATAAAAATTTTTGAGAATTAATTATTTTTTGTTCAGAGCATCTAAAATCATAACCTAAATTTGCTTCGCTAGCAGACCATAGTCTAAACGTATCTGCACCATATTTTTTAATAATCGGGAGGGGATCAATTACATTTCCCTTGCTTTTGCTCATCTTTTCACCTTTTTCATCAACTCCATATCCCATTATCCAAGCATTTTCCCATGGTAATTGTTTTGTAAGGTATATACATCTAAGCAAAGTATAATATAACCATGTTCTTATGATGTCCTTTCCTTGGGGCCTGATGGTTGTAGGATATGTTTTTTTATGAAATCTATCGTTCTTATTGAATTTGGTGATATAAAGAGGGGTTATACTAGAATCCATCCATGTATCAAAAATTCTTTCTTCTCCTTCGAATTCATCGTTATCACAATTTTGGCATTTATCAAAAGGTGGCTTTTCGTCCCATGGTCTATAATATCTTCCTGCTTCGGGAACATTTGGATATTTGCATTTTTTGCAATACCATATGGGAATTTCTGTACCATAGAATCTTCTCCTTGAAATTGGCCAATCAATTGTAATTGAATTTAGCCAATTTAAAAGAATCTGTCTATGCATTTCTGGATAGAATCTAATTTTTTCTGAATATTCAAATAATTTCGATTTAAAATCTACTTGTTTTAAATAATAATCTTCTAAAGAAATTATTTCTATCGGAGTTTTACTTCTTTCACAGATAGGAGTTCTATGAAATATTATTTCAATTTTGTTTACAAATCCTTTATCATTTAATTCTTCTATAATTTTATTTCTGGCTTCTTTTAAAGATAAGTTCGAAAACTGTTTGGCATGTTCTGTTGTTTTTCCATGGGAGTTGATAGATTTTATTTCCTTCAGTTGCAGTTCTCTGAATAATTGTACATCGGTAAGATCACCATAACTACATACCATTACTGCTCCTGAACCAAAATTAGGATTTACGGATTTGTGGGTTAATATTTTAACATCTCTATTAAAAATTGGTATTTTTAAAATATTCCCTTGATTTTCTTTATATCTTTCATCTTCCGGATTTACAATTACTGCTTGACAAGCAAAAAGTAGTTCTGGTCTAGTAGTTGCTATTATAATAAAATCTTTATTATTTAGATAAAATTTTATATAAACCAATTTTGTTTCCATATCTATATACGTAATTTCTGAATCGGCTATAGTAGTTCCACAATCAATACAGTAATTATTCGGTCTATCTCCTAAATATATTAGACTTTTTTTCCACATTTCGATAAATGTTGATTGTGTTAGAATTCTATATTCTATTGAATCTGTGTGATAAGTTTCTTTAAAATTTGCACTTATTCCCAAACTCTTTAAAATTTCTATAAATTCTTTCTCTGTTTCATCAAGTGTATGCTCGCAAAGCGTTAAAAATTCTTTTCTATTCATATTTCTCATTCTAATTTTGTATTTTTTTTCAGTATAGATCTCTACAGGTATTCCATTTCTGTCAATCCCTATAGGAAATATGACCTTCGCTCCATTTGACCTTGCAACCCTTGCTATCATATCTATTTGAGAGTAATGAGCTGCTGCTCCAATATGCCAGGGTTTCCCAGACGGATAAGGTGGTGGTGTATCTATAATATAGTAATTTTCATTTCCAATAAAACTATCATCATTATTTTCATAAATATTATCTTTTTCCCAGTTATCTAAAATTCGTTTCTCAATTTCAGAAGACCATACCTTTTCTGTAATCTTGCTACTCAATTTTCAATTTGTAATATCTTTTTTTAATTAGTTATTAATCTTCCTAGTTGAATTTTACTAAATAAACAATGATTTACTTTTAACTTTAATAGGTTATTTTTTGTTAATATTTGTTAAAATATGAGCTCCTTTGTTGACGCCCTCATAAATATACACCCCTATTGCTTGTATATTATCAGGCATTTTACTTGAAAGCATTTTTATAATTTCTGTGGATAAATTTTCAACGGTTGCTTCTCCCTCTAATAAAAATGTAGTATTTTTAGGCACTTTTAGATCAAAATAGCCTTTAGGCCCATCAAATTCAATAAAAAAGTGATCTTCCTCTTCTTTCTTTAAGTATCTTCTATTTATGAAAAATTTGTGATCAATTTGGTTTAATGTTTCCTTGATTATTTTTTTTGCAACTGAAAAATCAATAACCAAATTATTTTTCATTTCTCCAATTAATTCTATCATTATGGTTGAAGTGTGTCCATGAATTATAGAACATTTTTCCACCAATGGAAGAATATGTGCATAATCAAATGACAGCGACGGGTCTTCTATGAAAATTGATCCTATGTGTTCACTCTGATTGCTAAAGAAAAAAATGCTCTCTAATTCATTTATTTTTCCTATAAACGATGACTTTCCTATGGCTACTAAATCTAATAACGGAAATTTTTGTTTAATATTTTTAAATTCTGTTAGATCATCTTCATTTTCTATAATTTTAATAAATTTATCTCCTATTTTAAAATCTATGTTTAAATTAGAATTAGCTAATGGAGTATTATATTGGTAATTCAATCCCAGGAAATCTAACAATTTTGATAGAGAGTATCCTGTTCTATTTTTTACTAAATTTTGTTTATCGCTAATATATTTTAAATCTTTATCCAACTCTTGAATAATATATTCAATCTCTCTATTATAATTATTACAAATATATTTTGAACATTTACAAATTAAAAAGAACGAATGTCATTGCATAAAAGATTGCGTGATACCTTATATTCAACTGTAAATGATTCAATAAAAAATGAGGATAAGGTCGTTATAGCCTTTTCTGGGGGAGTTGATAGCACCTTACTATCCAAGATTTGTAAAGATTTAAAAAAAAAGATATGTTTAGTTACAATCGGTTTTCCACATTCACATGATCTTTTATTTTCTAAAACCATTTCATCTCTTCTTTCTGATTCTCAAAATCATTTAATTTATGAATTAAATGATGCAGATTTTACCACAAGTCTAAAACATGTCAAGTCTAAAATATCTTGTAACAGCCTTTCGCATATAGAGAATTGTATAGCTTTTTTTTATTTGAGCAAAATTATCAAAGATAACGACCTTGGAGGATTTTTTTTGACAGCTAATGGTTTAGATGAATTATTTTGTGGATATAATAGATATAGATTTCATTTTGATAACGGCTATGATTCAATAATTAAATTAATGGAAGAAAAATTAATCAATGAATTTGATTTAATGAATGAAATTACTCAAGTAATTGAAGATAGTGGAATAAAATCCATTCAACCTTTCTTAACTAATAATTTTATAGCTTTTGCCAAAACAATTCCAATAGAATATAAAATTAAAGGTGCCAATGATTTTTTAAGAAAACACATTATTCGGGAAATTGCATTGGAAATTGGAGTTCCAAAAGAATCTGCAATGTATCCTAAAAAAGCCTTGCAGTACGGTTCTTTAATTCATAAGCATCTTGTTAAGCAAAATATTTAGATGCATATGGTTATTTGATATTTAGGATAAATTTTATAAATTATTGACTGGCTTTAGCATATTGTTGGTTTGATAGCTAATATATTGAAGATGATTGCAATTGTCCTCTAAAATTGAATTTGCAAAACAAAGAGTTATAAATATCTTCTATATCAATTGTACTAATGAAAAGTACATTAGCAATTATTGCTATTTCTGCTATTCTATTGTCTGGGTTAGTTTTTCTTCCCGGTGTCAATATGAACGCATATTCACAACAACCTATGCCAATGAGTGCACCTGCAGTTGCTCCTATACCTAAAGAACTCCTTTATGTAGCAAAGGAAAAAAATATAACTTTACCTGATGGTACAAAATTTAATGCATTAACATGGAATGGTACAATTCCAGGACCAACAGTTCGTTTAACTCAAGGCGATACCGTACATGTTACAATTCAGAATCCTACTAATGCTAGTTTAATTCACAGTTATGATACTCATGCTTCAACTATAAGTGCTGTTCCTAACTTTGGTGCAATAAATCCAGGTGCATCAAAGAACTTTACATTTGTAGCAAGTCAGCCAGGAGTATTCAAAGTTCATTGTGAAGGAAATAACGTATTAACAATGGATCAACATGTATTTTCAGGAATGGTAACAACCATGATTGTTGACCCTAAAAATGGTTATACTGGATACACAACTGCTGATGGTGTAACAGGTGCCCCAATGACTGTATCTCCTAAAGCAAAAGAAGTTAAATTTGAATTTTCAGAGTATTATTTGAACAAAGATGGTAGTTATAATCAAAAAGCAATGTTTGACCACAATGCAACAAAGACTTGGATAAATGGTATACCATTTGGATATGATCCAGTCATTACCAAAACCAAAAATGCAACAACATTGTTCTTTAAAGTCGGAGACCACGTAAGATTCTTCTTACTTAACCACGGGGATATCCCAGTTAACTTCCATATAGTTGGTGAAACCTTAGATAGAATAATAGATGGTAGTGTTGTCGCCGGAATGGGCAAACAAACCTATACTGTAGGTGGTTCTAATGACGCTATTGTCGACGTTGTATTTGACAAACCAGGTGTTTATGCCTTTGTAAATCATGATTACTCATCATTGTTTAAAGGTCAAGCAGGCTTGATTGTAGTTGATGGTCCAGATAATGGAACTAGTAAATTGCTAAAATTAACAGACGATAGCAATCCATCCAATGCATTCCCACCACTTGGTCCAGATACAATTCCAGTAAAAACCAAACTATACCAACTTCAATAATCAAAGAACCAAGTTCTAAAACCAATTTTTTTATTTTTCTAATAAAATTAAACTATTTTGAAAGACTATTGATGGTAATTATCATATAAAAGTATATTTTATGAGGTTTGATTTGAACATAACATTGCCATTTGTTTTCGGTTACTTCTTTAATTTCATATACTCAAATTCTTGTGTTCCATCTTTTTTGAAATAGCAAATATTCTTGTTCTCATATTTTTTCTATCTTATTACAAAGTGATCTGTATTTTTCATACTGCTAATGCTGCTACTGTTATAATATGACCATCTGCATACTGGATTCTTTTATCATACTAACGCAGTTAATATCACAATAGATAAAAATCATCTTTTGGGTTTCTCCCATTAATTATAAAAAATTTTAATAGTTTAGCATTGAAACTTTGATATATCCTACAAACAACCGTCATTGGTTATTATGCCTATTACTCCATCTTGATAAAGCATTCCTGTGCTTCTTTACAATATTGACATTATAGACAAAGATTCCACTATAATTTTTCATCTTAAATAAATAATCTATATAGATTGTCTAATCAAATCTATTCTATAATTACTTTGTTATCTTTTAATTCTATTAACCTAATCGGATTTACGATATAAAATTTTATTTTTATAATTGTCAAATGTCAAGCATTTTCATTTTTATATAGTTTATTTTTTTTTATATGTTATAATAAAAATTTAAGTAAAAATTAAGATTAACAATCTTATTAAATTCAAAAATACTATATTTTATTATAATTACTATGAAATTTCATCTGCAAATTCTGATCATAATATTTGTTGTCCCTATTAATAGTGTTATAATTCCTAATGCATTTTCAATTGAAAGCCAAACTAATAGTTTATTTTATCAGCAACAAAATTGTAGTGACGGTTCATGTACATCAACAACATGTTATAACGATAAGCCTTGTAAAACTACCACGAGCTCTAATAATGAAACGTCTGCTGATACTGGCAGTGAATTGCCAACTGTTGAAGATTTTCTACCTTTGTAAAAAGATTTGAATAGTTGCGAATAGATTAACTATACTTCATTTATATTAAATCCAATATTTTTGTATATGTGTTAATTGATAAAAAACAATTAAAAGATATAAATATTATCAAAAAACCATTCTTTTATGATAATATTATTTTTTTTTATTTTTTAATTATAATTTTTAAGTAAAAAAGGAATAACTTTATAATCTACCAAAAACCTTCTGTGAGCGTTGGCGATCGATACTGGTGATACAACATGGATGCTTATCTCCA
>JBBRRG010000059.1:0-7710 GCA_038200895.1 Candidatus Nitrosocosmicus sp.
ATTCTTTTATGATAATATTATTTTTTTTTATTTTTTAATTATAATTTTTAAGTAAAAAAGGAATAACTTTATAATCTACCAAAAACCTTCTGTGAGCGTTGGCGATCGATACTGGTGATACAACATGGATGCTTATCTCCACTGGGCTAGTCATGATGATGACGCCTGCTTTAGGTTTTTTTGAAGCAGGATTGCTCAGGCTAAAAAATTCATTGTCTGTAATAATGCAAACTTTTACTGGACTTGCGCTATTATCTGTTTTGTGGTTTGTGATTGGGTTTACCCTGACATTTGCACCTGATGTTAATGGTATTATAGGGAACCTGTCATGGATTTTCTATAATAACGTACCTTTTAGTGATTCAATATCTTATGCCCCTACAATTCCTGGTATTACCTATGCAACATATCAGATGATGTTCGCAGTCATTACTCCATTATTAATTACAGGTGCATTTGCTGAACGAATGAAGTGGAGCGCTTTTTTTATATTTGTAATTGTGTGGAGTTTGGTAATTTACTATCCACTAGCTCACTGGGTATGGGGCGGCGGTTGGTTAGCAAAATTAGGCGTTGTCGATTTTGCAGGAGGTATTGTTATACATACTAGTGCGGGTATGGCTTCACTAGCTTCGGCATTAGTATTGGGTAGACGTAAAAATTTCGGTCCACAAATCATGGTGCCTCACAATATTCCTCTTGCTGCAATGGGTGGAGCTTTATTATGGCTTGGCTGGTTTGGATTTAATGCTGGTAGTGCTGTAGCATCTGGTGCTCTTGCTGCTAGTGCTTTACTTGTAACCCAAATGGGTGCTTCTACATGTGCTCTTGTATGGGTGCTTCTTAGTTGGAAAAGAACAGGAAAGCCTACAGTTACATCTGTGATAAATGGTGCGGTTTCAGGTTTAGCAGGTGTTACTCCTGCTGCTGGATTTATTAGCGGTCAACATTCTGTTATATTGGGTGTTGTTTTAGGATTTGCATCGTATTATGGAATTGTTTTATTGAAAGAAAGGTTAAAGATTGATGATGCTTTGGATGTAAGTTCTGTACACGGCATTACTGGTATAATAGGAAGCTTATCTATTGGTATATTTGCAAGTCAAATTATCAATCCTGCTGGTCCAAATGGATGGCTGTATGGAAATCCGATGCAGTTAGTGATACAAGGTGTTGGTGTTGGTGTTGCCGCAATTATGGGATTCGTTGGAACTTTAATAATACTAAAGATAATTGATTATGTTGTAGGCTTGAAAGTGAATGAAGAAGAAGAAGCTCTGGGACTTGATGTATCACAACACGCAGAAACTGCTTATGGTGAAACATGAAAATTTATTTGCTATCGAAATTTTTTCCCTAACCTCTTTTTTTCATTTTAAAAATATACTAGAATAATCTTATAAGATTTTATCATATCGTTTTTATACTCTTATATCAAATTTTATTTAATGTCTGTAAATTTAACAAAAAATTGTAAAAACTTGATGTTAATTTCGGCTACAATAATTGCTGTCTCTGTTATATTTTTTGGTGCTGTTATAATTAGTAGTATGATATATGCTCAACCTTCAGAAAAAATTACAATTACGCTTAATTCGACAAAACTTACGCCATTAGCAAACGGTACTCACACTCAATTAAAAGTTGTCGTAGGATATGTAACAAAGGACGCATCGATATTGGACTCCAAAATTAACGGAATAATGAAAGTATCGTCATTAAACGGAACTGTATTAAAAAGATCTTCATCAGCAAATGGTTTTATTGCGAACCAGTCTGGTACAATTTCGTTTGCAACTTCGCTTATGGGTAAAACTATGCAAAATGCAAAAATTGATATTGTTTTGACCGATCCAAGTAAAACTCTTCCCTTATCCAATGTAGTTACATCAAATGTTAATTCAGATACTACTAGCATTCCATCTGGTTCTATTAAGACTCCTTTGAGTACCAATCCTTTGACTCCTGCCCAAAATGCTCCTTTGAGTACCAATCCTTTGACTCCTATCAAACCTATCCCATAATTTTTTTATTTTTTAATTAATCTATCAGTATTTCATTTAATGTTAAGGGGTGATTTAATTTAAATTGGTTTTATTATAATTTTAATCAAATTTTAATTATTTACAAAAAATACAGGCAATACTTTAAGATATAACGTAGATATGGAAATTAATGCTGCTTTAGTACTGAAGATATCACGTAAAGTATCATTTGACTAATTCTTTTATATTAGCATAGCAAATTAAGAAACTAATTATATTTGTTAATTCATCATTCCTTTGTTTAATGGATATCCAAGGTATTTTGACTTATTTTGGTAATGTAGGATATATTGGCATATTCATAATTAGTTTTTTAGGTAGTATTCTTATATTTATTCCTGTACCTTATTTTCCTATTCTGATTACTTCGGCATTAAATAAAGAATTGGATCCAAATATTATTGCCTTATCGGCTACTATTGGAGCAGTACTAGCCAAAAGTAGTATATTTTTAGCTAGTTATTATGGAAGAAATCTTTTAAGCAATAAAACCAAATCAAAAATATTACCTCTTCAAAATTTTTTAGCTAAATATGGAGGTTTGGCGGCATTTATTGCAGCATTACTTCCAATACCAGATGATTTGGTCTATATCCCTTTAGGAATTGCTAAATATAGCGTAAGAAAATTTGTTCTCTTTACCTTTATTGGAAAACTTTTGTATGGATTAATAATTGTATGGGGAGCTGTTTTTCTAGGTAGACCTATAATGGAAAAATTTCTTTCATTTTCTGATGCCAATAACCAATTTTCTATTGCTGTGATATCTGCGTTAACTATTGGTCTGTTAATTTTAATATTATTCTTTACTTTTAAAATGGATTGGACTAAAATAATTGGTAAATGGTTTCCTTGGGCATTGGATAATGATCATGATACAAAAAATAAAAATAATAAATAATAATATATTAATCAATTTAATAAAATGTCTGTATCATTCTATAATTGTTTTTTATTTTAAGGTTTAATAATAAAACAATATCAAATATGATATCGTTAAAAATGTCTAATGATCGTATTGCAGATTATGATAATTTACTAAAAAAAAGTTATCATGAACTTGGAATCTATACCCTTGATAATCCTTTAAACCATGCGTATCTGGTTACAATAGCTAATAATTTTTCGTCCTATTTTGTGGACTTTAAAATTTCAAATCCTTATATTATTGTATTAAAAACGATAGCATATCATTTTCAATCTAATCGTATTTTAATGACCACAAACAAAATCTATGATTTTTTTATTACAACCTATAACTTTTTATCTTCATTCATAGGGAAAATAGAGGACAATCGATCAAATTCAAAATCAAGTATGGCCGTTAATATTATTTTTGGGATTTGTAATGATATTTTAAGTAATTATGCTTTATACGAGGATATGGTAAAAATTCAGATACCTAATTTGATTGTTGATATAATAACTATTTTATTTTTTAAAACAGATCCTTATGGCAAAAAAGTATCTATGTTTCAAACAAAATTATATTATTTATCTAAAAAAGAAGAGCTAATAAAAAAAAATTATTCGTATCCTTCAGAAATTTCTAATTATAGTTTAGCATTAGTACACGAAATAGGTTCCAAAAACCCTGATGCTCAAAAAGAACTTGTTCCCTCTAAAGAAATAAAAAATTTCTTATTTGATTCTGATTCTGCTTCTGATGTTATTTTTAATTATAAACAATTTAATGATGTTGAAATGATATTTAGGCTAACTCGGATTACCAAAAGAGATAACAGTTCTATTAAAAGATCTTTGTCTACTTTGACTGAAAAAGATATCAAAAAATTATCTGATCTTTGTAATAACTATAATAAAATTATCAAATATAGCAAATTTGATAATATTAAAGATTTTAAATTAGAAATTGAAAACGAATTGCAACGTTCTTTATCAGAAAAACAAATTAGACATTCTCACAAATCTATAAAAAAAGTTCAATTTTATATAGAAAATATATTAGATAGTAAATTTGAGCCACATTTAACCCATGGAATAAATCATGTTAAGCACAATTATGAATATGGTTATAGATTGGTAGGTTTGCTAGGAAACTCAAAAGCCAAATCTTGAAAATAGATAATAATGGATAGCAGAATTATCATTTTTAATTTCTGTTTTACCTTTACTATTTTTTAATCTAACTCTTTTAGATGATATTTTCAATTAAAACCGAAGTAATTTCTGTATTATTTTTAGAGAAAAGGTTATTGAGAGGACTGCACAATATCTAAAAGATATAACTAAAAGTTTTAATTGTTTTAACAAACAAAATTTTACAACCTGTTATCACAATCATTTTAAATAATTTAGGAAGAAATATGTTTGTTTCTGAATAATACCTTTTTATCTGAATTGTTACATTGTATTAATTTGGATTAAATTTCTTTTCGAAAATTGAATTTATCTCAAGATTGCTATGATTCGCTTATATCCATTACTACTAGGTAAACAGTCATAATGTATACGTAAATAACGAAAGGTATCTTTTGAGATAGGATGTCAGTGCATCACAGGTACAAAATTTAAATTATTTTTTTCTATTTGTAATAAGAAATTCGAGTTTTTCAAGCGTTTCGGAATGCAAGTTATGTTCTATACCTTCTGCGTCTGCATTAGCCATATCTTCATTCACCCCAATCATTCTTAGGAATTCGATGAGCAATTCATGTCTTTTTCTTACGCTCTGCTATATTTGTACCTTGTTCTGTAAGTTGTATTCCCCGAAATTTTTCGTATTTCAAATATCCTGTAGTACGAAGCCTTTGCATCATTTTTGTTACGCTTGGAGCAGAAACATTCAAGCATTCAGAAATATCTACACAAATGGCATAGTCTTTTAATCGGACTAATTCATATATGGTTTCAAGGTAGTCTTCTATTCTTTCTGTTTGTATTTCCTTATTTGAATTGTTGACTTTTCTAATTGACTTTAACCTTGAACTAGTGTTTTTCATTGTTGTAAATACATTATTCAAGTTTATCAACTGTTCCGTTTATTTGGTCTTTTACATTATTGAATCTATTAAAAGATTGTAAATTTATTATTATTATCATATTAATAATCCAGTTATATACATTATCAGCATACCTACAATAAAGCCAATTATGATTGATGCCGAAGGGAGCGCCATTTTTGGCCTAGTAATATCCTTTGACATAGATTCATCATCATTTTTTATCTTGGTATTGGTAGAATATGCTGAATGAATCATCCATCGACCAAGGGTATAGACTACTTGGAATATTGCTCCTGCGCCAATAGATAAAAATACTATTGCAGCTATTGGAGAATAAGTAAACCCTCCAATCCATGTGCCCAAAATTGTTGGCAAGCCAGCAATTAAACCCATTAATAATAGCCTCTTTATCATTAACTTACCTGTTTTTGCCAATGGAGCTACTATTGCTAGTCCTTCAGTAGTATTATGTAATGTAAATCCTATAACGAGAAATGTACTTAATGCAACTTTACCTAACAAAACTGCTGCTCCGATGGCTAGACCCTCACCAAAATTATGTAGTCCTATTCCTATTGCGACCATCATTGAAATGGCCAAGGGTTTTATGATTTGTTGTTGTAGTTGTAGTTTTGATTGAACTTGTTGATTTTTTGTATCGGATTTACTGCTTGATGTATTTGTTATACTATTATTATCTACTGAAGACGATTCTAACGATGAAAGTGATAATAATTTAGAATTCTTTTTGGTTAATCTTTCAATTGCACTCTTTGTAAATCGCTCTGATATATATGTCAGCGAAATAAAAGACGCTATAGCTATAATAAATATTAACATTTGGCCATTAAAAATAGATGCTAAATTGTCTATTGTAATTTTATTACTTTCGATAAGTGCATCAATACCCAGAAAGACAAGCAATCCTGCTGTAAGACTCAAGAAAAAGTTATACTGATTTGTGCTGAGTTTTCTCATAAAAGGGTACCATGCAAGTCCTATCATTACTGGAATTACTCCTACATAAATCCCTAGAATTGCAAATACGGATACCTGGTATGCATTAGGTATAGGTGTTGCTGCTGCTGCTTGTATTATTTTGCTGAATCTTATGCCATCCGATGTAGTTATTCCTATTTCATATGGTTCTCCAGGGTTCCAAAGAAAAGGAACGATAATTTTAGCTTCTGATAGTCTTGGTATCATTTTTGATGGTTCTATGGCTGCTGCTTGTATTCTATCATTAACATCGGCTTGTGAAATAGTAATTTCTGTTGGACCGGTATTACGAATGAAAGTAATGATTTGATTGTCATGGAATTCGATTTTTTCAATAGTTATTTCGGGAATGGGAACACCTGTATTTATTAAATGTTGACTGTAAGGACTTGAAAGAAAATAAATCATTCCTGTTAAAATAATTAGTGGAATAATGGCTAATCCTATATATTTAATGTTCTTTTTTTTCCCTATTTTAGTATCCACTATATTGTTATCATTTTTCTTTATAATATCGATTGGTTTGTTGATATTACTACTATTGTTATCCTCTTGTATAGAATAAAATTTACCTTTGTTTGCTGTTCCTTTTTCTTTGTTACTCATTTATAAAAAATTACCTCTATTTGATGAAGAGTTATTTTGTTGAACTGCTGATGTATTATTAGTATCGTCTGTATTTGTAATTTGAGATTTTATGGATGTATTGGTATTGTTATTCTCTATTGTTCTACTATAGTTTACATTATTTATGCTTCCTAAAGAGGAATTGTAGTTTTTTTGAATCTTATCTGTTATTGCATTATTTTTCCCATCATCTTTTACATCAAATATGCCCATCCAACCCTTTTCTGAGAATTCTGTTATATGAGCATGAAACATATATTTTCCCGGATTGGTATAATTAAATTCTAAAATACCACGTTCTCCTTGAGTTTGAGGAATAATGTCAGTATATTGATCAGGTGTTTGTCTTGTACCGCTAGGATAATAATTAAACATGTTGGCATGAAGGTGAAAGTTATTTATCGGATCAAATTCAAGCATGTTGACTAGATATATCCTTATCGGCATATCTTTTTCGATTTGAATTGGTTTGTTTAAATAATAAAAAGGAATTCCATTTACTGTATAAAAGTTATTTTGACGGTCAAAATCCGTGTCATATCCATTCATGACCATTACCATTTCATCAGCAGGAGGACGAGGTGTTTTAGGATCCACAATGTAAACTCCGTACAGCCCATGAGAAATATGCTCTTCTAATGGTGACATGTGGCAATGATATGGGAAAACACCATACGGTTGAGCAATAAATTGATATGTGTATTTTCCTTTAGGTGGAATCATCTCAAAAACACCATCCATTTCGGAAGGATGTATACCATGAGTATGTAATGAATGAGGTTTTGATCCGTTATTAATAAAATTAATTTTAACTATGTCTCCTTCTGTAGCTCGTATTGTTGGACCGGGAACAGTTCCATTAAATGTCCAGACATTATAAAATACACCTGGAGATATTTCTTTTACTTTATTATCAGAAGCTATTAATGTAAACTCTCTCAATGTTATTCCGTTTGGAAGTTTAGATACTTTACCATAATTGAATTCTCTAAGGTATTTCATAGGCTCTACTACGCCATTTTTGGGTAACACATCGTGCATTGGGTTTAATATATCACCATTTGATTTTATTG
>JBBRRG010000060.1:0-7566 GCA_038200895.1 Candidatus Nitrosocosmicus sp.
TGCAAATATAAGGTTGAAAATATTCAAATATTCTTTTATTGTTTTTACGAGTGTTGATAAAGTTTGGGAATTTTATACTGATATACAACATCTAAAAATAATAACACCTCCAAATATGAATTTGAAAATTATAGAAACTACAAAACAAACAATTGTAGAGGGACAAGACGCTATTATTGAGGGCAAAATAATTTTTTTGCAAAGGAAATGGAAATCAAAAATAACCTATCTAAAACCGTATACATATGTTGATGAAATGTTAAAAGGACCATTAAAAAAATGGAAACATATTCACATTTTTAAAAAAATAAATGAATTTGAAACAAATATTGTCGATGAAATTGAATTTGAAATACCCTTTGGAATTTTTGGGAAATTGTTTGAAGGATTTGTATTTTCAAAGTTAACTAAAATATTTGAATATAGAAAAATATCTACAAAAAAACAGCTGGAAAATAACTAAGTTATTTAGTCATATTTGAGTTATTATATTTTAGGATTCTTTCCTTATTGCAAGAATTATTTGGTTATTTGTTTTATTATTCAATTCAGATTGGTAGATTTATGTATATGTTCAAATGTATGGTAATATAATAATATTGTATATAATAATATCCGCTGCTTTCCGTTTACTCTTTAGAATTATATTTGAACTTGAATTTTAATTTACGAAAAAGTAGCATTTCTCTATCTTGTAAGGTATTAAATATAAATGGAACTTTTTGATAAAAATATTAGATACTTGAGTAACAAAAAAATAAAATTATGATGCCGACCTTTTTAAAATATATTAAAATATGTAATTAATCTAGCGTAATAAAATAAAGGACCGTTTATCATGCCAGAAATAGTATTACCTTGTCATAGATTCTTCATTATCCCTATAACTAGAACGATGGCGGTATTCTATCACTCTTGCGTATCTTCCAATCAACATACCTGTTCCAAGCATAATGAGTGAATCTGTAACAATTAATGAGATTATTCTAGTATATGAATCGGTATATACTAATGGATGGTTTATTGTAATAATATTCCCTTCTTCAGTAAAACTTATTTCTTGATAACCTATGAAAATTAAATTGATTATAATTCTAACAATTAATGTCAAGATATAACCTAAATATATCAATATCCCTCCTTTTACATATAAATTATTGTCAATTTTTTCTCTCCAAAATAAAAGGCTTGTTTTTGAGTACCAATATGAAAAAATTCCTGAAAAAATAACTATTAAAACATAAGGTATCAAATATGTTACAGAAACACCTATGGAAAATGAGTTGGATATGAGATAGGAAACAACTATTGTATAATAAATTAGAATTAATGTTGATTTTCTTATATTTATCTTTGTTCCTTGTAAATTTTTTTTTAGCCTTGTAGTAATTATTATTGAGGTAATTATTATTGATATAATGATAGCAGAAAGATATGTAATAGAAATATAATTATCCCCGTTATACGACAATCTGGAATCATCAGAATACGCAATTATTATAATTTACTGACTCATTAAAAAAGAAAATTGGAGGTTTTCCACATTATAGTTTAATTTTTTAAACTTGTAGTTTATATTTTTTAAATGTATCTGAATCAAGTTTTTCTAACCTTACTAATTGTGGATCTTCAAAAATTTGTTCACAACAATATTTCATAGAAAACATTGCCATTTGTTCTAGAACTGGTTTTAACGCTTCACCTTTATTAGTTAAAGAATATTCAATTCTAATCGGTTTTTCGTTATAAACTTCTCGCTTTATTAATCCATCTTTTTCCATTTCTTTAAGCCTAATTGAAAGAGTTTTTGGATTGATTCTTTCTATGGAGTCAAGAAACTCATTAAATCGTTTCTGCTTCAGAATTATCATATTTCGTAGTATCAATATTGCAAATTTTTTTCCAATTATATTAAAAGTATTATTAACAGGACATGCTTTACAGGCTGTTTCTTCTAACATATATTGTATTCTTTGATCTTCCAACTTACCATTCCAATACCTAATAACCGATCATTCACTTACTAATTTATATACTTACTTTGTTATAGTTACTTTAAGGTTAATGATATGAAAGAAAATCAATATGATTATGACTGTTCAAATGTAAAAACTTCTAATTGCGATTGTAATGGTGATAATTGTAATACAAATTCCTGTTGTTGCAGTTCGCAGAATCCTGAAAATAATTACACAGATCCGATAACTACAACCAAGCACATGTTGGAAAAAGCATTCTATACTGCATTGATGGAAGTTCAAGTTGAAAAAATAAAGAAAAAAATAGAATCTGAATTTGGAAATACTTTGGAAAGAACAACAGATGTAATTGTTCAAACAATGGCAAAACAATGGCAAGCTGATGTTTCTAAAGTAGAATCATCCAAAGAACTTTATCATGCATTAGAAAATATATTCAGCAAAAAAAATCAGGAGGGTTAGCGATTAAAAAAATTGCAAAATATTTTATTTTTATATTACTTATGTTGTTTAATCTATATTTTTCATAATAAAAGATCTGTAAAAGTAAAGAGAAACAATCTATATCCTGATAGAAAAAACACTTCTATGTTAGGAGAATGGAGATTATCAAAAGAGGGGATATGATGATGTGTACCAATTTATCTAGATGTATATTTTTATAGTCAATATATTGTATTTCGTTGATATCTTTTCAGAATATTAATATTGCTTTCCAAATATTCTATTATTTGTTTGTTTGTTTGACTACATTCAATAATTTTAATCCATTGATCATGTCTAAGTCTTATTTTTGTTGATGTTTCAGAAAATGGAGTGATTGATAACGATACTGAGTTTTTGGATTTGTCAAGAATTCTATATATGTTTTTTATTTTATTATCGTTTGTTTTTTCTATCATATTGTATAGGTTCTCTAATATGATGCATAAATTTTTATAGGTTAAATTTATCTCAAAAAATGAAAATTGTCCCATTAAATATCCCATAAAATAAATATTTTTTATTGCTAATCAAAACTATTTTTTCTAACGCCGATATCATTCTTAATTGCTCTTTAATTCTCTTTCACAATATTTGGTATGTGTTCATAATTATAAGAAGTAGTTAAAAGTTTTTGAGTATATTTTAATGCTAAAATATTATATAATAATATATGTTATTATTCTTAGCATTATTTTTTCATATCTGTCTTTTTTTTTCGTTTGACTCTGTTTTACTATTTTAGAGACAAAAATAGTTTTAACCATTATATAAAATTATAAATATTGTGATGAAATACAATTCAATTAATACTATAATTTTAATAATACAAATATTCTGAGTTTTATTATCAATCCTGCAATACTGGTTTTCCAGTAAATGATATAATAAAAAACAGCTAGTACTAGGCATTATCATCCAAACTAGTTGAAAAAATAAAATTATTTGTTATCCTAGAGATATCAAGATGAATGCCTTCATTTAGAAATGAACACCCATAGATATATATCGTATTTACATTTGAAAACTCAAGAAACAAAAAAAGATAAATTTTACTTATCGCCTCTTATGGGAAAAGGACACATATTAATATGTACAATAACAAAAAAATTTATTCTGATAAGGTAACTCATAACAGACTTTACTTTCATGATTTGGGCACTGCAACTGAAAACATGTTTTTTGAACCATGTAATAAGGATTAATTATGCACGAAATGGCTGGTGTATTCGATGTTCAGCGAACTAGATAATTATTTAATATTCCAAAGAATTAAGAAGCAATAATAATGATGACCGTGGGTTATCAAAATGAATATAAAGTATACTGGAAAACTTAAAGAAAATTATCTTTTATCAAAACAATGAAAGGTTTATCCTATTGCCGTTATCGAGGATCTTGATAATTCTATAATACCTGGTATCCTATACCTAATAGTAGTTTTTTTAAATTGATTATATTTATGAGTAGGAATTCCTAATAATCAAAATAATTTAAAATGAACTTTTATTATTTGTTTTATGAAATTTAGATAGATTATAAGTCCAAGGTTTTTTATGTTTGTTAAATAATGCATTTCTCAGAAATAGTCAAAAATGAAATCTGATTGATAAGATTTATTTTCTTAATAATTTATTTTAGTTTTTCTTTCAAAATCTTTTGTTAAATCTGATATGTTAGATGTATCTTGACCATGCATTTGTTTAACCATTTTTTCAAAATATTCTTGATTATTTTGATTATCAGCTGTGTATTCTGTTCGCATTTTAATTGAATTAAATATATTATCATTTAATTGTTCTATTTCACTTGGGGTTAGTTTTGGAATTGAATTAGTGAATCCTAATTTATTACCTGGCAATAAGTTTAATCTTTTAATTGGATGATTAATAAAGTCCATCATATTCCGTTGATCAACATCCAATAAAAATATTCTTTTTTTAAATTTGACCAAAAAATTTTTTTATTTAAAGAATAATTTTAATTTTTTATTGTTGTTTATTATTTGGATCATACTCAAACTAAATGTTATAGTACATCATCCAATAGATTACAATTAATTCGATAATAGTTCATTTTATGGTTAATTTTCTTTTTTAACAACGTTCAGTACTGATTGTCTTTGTATTACACCAATAGTTATAGAATATATTACAATTAGTTATATCTTTTTAGTTATTCTATGCCATTATAGGTTGAAAATTTGAATCACCCTAAAAAAAATCCGGATCGAATTTTGATATATCGATAAGGTAAAAAAATTTCAGCTATTCATGTAATTATCAAAAAAAATAGTAAATAATACAAACTTTTTTTATTCCAAAACTGATGGTCCGTTTTGACGAGGATCATTGAATTTGAAAGTTTCTGAAAGTGAGGCAAATGCAGATTGAAACGATTAATTATAGATTAAATTAACTATTTTGAAGAATTTTCACTATATGTGTTTTGAGATCTGACATTGAACATATTAATTTTAATACTTAACATATTCGAAATGATACGGTTATTCCATTATATATTTCCCATTTTATAAACAATACAATTAGTCAATATACACTTTACAAATAAACTAATTTTCTCTCCAAAACTTGAAAATATGAATAGTTATATAGACTCTAAAGTTACAATTTTTAATAGATCATTTAATTAAACTTACTTATTTTTTCTAAATTATATACAATAAATTTTTTAAATTTTTTAAATATAACGCAGAAAAGGAAACATAATTATAAAATAGAATTTGTTGATATTCCAATCGAGAATCCATCTATAGAGGACAGTTTTCCTCTCCAAACTATTGCTTGGGTTAAAATATTTGAATTGACATTTCTAAAAGTTACATGTTCTAAATGGATATATTTTAAATTTTGTTGATTTTCTAGTTTTCTTAATTCATCTATAAAAAAAACATATTCTGTATGATAATTATTCCATTTATCTATTTCTTCCTGACTCTTTGCAGTTAATTGGCTATTATCAAAATCGTACATTTCTATCATTTTATCATAGTATATTTTAGATTTAATTAAATTTCCAGTTATGATTGAACCATTCATACATAATGTAATTCCAGCGCCAATTCCTGTTTCCTCGACTTTTCTTATTAAAAATTCAAGAATCTCATCATTATCTTTCATAGGTTTTAAAATAATTTGAGAATATTTAAATGAAATCAAAATCGTACATTTTCATCATTTTATCTTTTAGTATTTTAAAAATTGTGAGTTAGAATATTTTTTTTAAAATTAAAAAATCCAAAAGGAAGATAGACATAATACTGATACATAATTAATGGTGTTAATTGAATGAGTGACCCGAATCCTCCACCACAACCAAACCCTGGAGACCCAGTACCTCAGCCTGATCCCGATAATCCTGAACCTATGCCTATAGAAAATCAAAAAACTTAAACAATATTTTGTTATCGTAAAAATATATTATTCTTTATTATTTCATCCTCTGAATTGGTATCTGCATTCCTGTTTAAAAACGATTTATCATGAGTTTGGGATATTATTAACTAGGAATATGAATAATGAGAATTCTGTTTTTATTTTTTCTGCGTTTTTTTTGCATTCTCTGAAATAGAAGGGTTTAGTCTAGCAAAACTTTTACCTTGTATTAATTTTGTATATGATTACTTTTATTATTTGTTGTCGATAAATTACCTTTCTTTTTAATTTAAATTGCCTGATGATTCTCGTTAAATTCAAGTATGTTCTTTTTCTCTTGACTTTTTGACAGTAATATTTATATTAGTAACATCATCTTTTTGATTGTTTGATCTATATTATCCTTAACATCTTCTTTTTTTATTTGATTTATATCTATATAATTTGATAATTCATAATTGAATTAAATATCCTAGACTTATCGTGGCGAAAAGCAATTTATATTAATATCACCTTTGTTTTATAAGTGTAATTGTGGCATCTTGTACGATGTGTAAATGGGTATTTCAATATAATACATCTGTGATCTTCTTTTCTTTTTAAAAATTAAAATTAAAATTAAGAATAATTTTGATCTTATATTGCTATTGATATTTTTTTGTAATCTTTCGTTATATTCCTATAAGAAAATCGATTTGAGATTAACTATTTACATAGATTTTAAATTTATGAAATTTCATTTTACGATTTTGAGTTATATAGTTTAAAAGATTTAAATCATTTTCATTAAATTTTAAAAAACCGTTCCTTTTCAAATCCCAATCGATTTGTAATGTCCATGAGGTCAATTATCTTACAAATAAAAAAACAACAATTAGCATTTTATTAGATATTAAATTATATTGTAAACAGATAAACATATTTTAACACTATCTTTGTCAAATAAAAAATAAATGGAAAATAGCATTTTAAGAAAAACTCTTATTATATGACATAATTATAAACTTTGTCTAAATGATACATTATCATCATTCAAAATTGTTTGTTATTACAATGATTGCTGGATTTGCATTGGCTGTTTTTGCATTGTTTTTTACCCAGGCATTTGCACAAACTACTGCAGCATCAAGTAATAGTGGACTAACAAAACCATTGTTGGCAATAGCTGCCGCAATCGCAATTGCAGGTGGTCTTATTGGTACTGGAAATGCCCAGCAGGGAATTGGTGCTGCGGGTATGGGAATTATTGCCGAGAAACCCGAAAAGTTCGGACAGGTTCTGTTCTTCTTTGTCATCCCTGAAACTCTTTGGATTATTGGCTTTGTGCTTGGAATTATCCTATTGTTGGGTATATTATAATTAGCGAATAGAAGATGGCACGCCTCGATATTTTTATCCAAGAGATCGAAAATAGAAAAGAGCGGGAAATAAGCCTATTAGAGAGTACACTGGCTGAAAAAAAAGCCGAGATTAAGCATAAAAAAGAAAGTACAATCAAAGAGTTACAAGATCTATATACACAAGAGGCAAAAGTAAAATCTCAAAAAGAATCTGCAAGAATAGTTGAAGCAGCCAAGTTGACCGCCAAAAAAATTCTCTTTGAAGCAATTAATGCAAAGATGGATTCTACCTTTGATATAATACAAAAAGAAATGTAAATTTTTGTTCTTTGTGGGGTGTTTTTGTTTGTGTTTTTTTTTTTGTTTTTT
>JBBRRG010000061.1:0-7559 GCA_038200895.1 Candidatus Nitrosocosmicus sp.
GTTTTATTGTCTATATGCATTATGACAAAAAGTAATTTTTCTTTGTTATTTAACAACGATAGATATTGCCTAATTAGAATAACATATTTGAGTTCTTTAGTTTTTCATCTATTCGTTATTTCGTTACCTTTCTATTATAAATTACCTGCTCTTTAGATGATTCGCTTTCTAACAGTAAAAGAATCTAACAAAGTTTACGATAAAGGAAATTGTAATTCTATCATATTTTCTGCTTTAATATCTTAATATCTTTTTAATTCATAATATTTTAGAATTTGCAATGTTCCCTGAATTTTGGTTCCGTTTGATAAAATATGCAAATATTTATAAGGATATATTATAAATTCTATTACAATTTGTTAATAGATTGTCCATATTGTTCCTGGTAAACAAGTTTATCAATAGGTAGGCGATTCTTTGTTTTATTTTTAAAATTCTTTGCTGGATATCCAAAACCCATTATTACAGATGGAGTCAACTCATTTGGAATTCCAAAATCACTTTTAAGTATTGATTCATTTATTTTGGTGTATAGTCCAGAACCAATTCCATAATTCCATGCAGCCATCTGCATATTCTGTAATACTCTTCCAGCATCTATAAGATGGAAACTATACTTGGGATTTGTCAATATTATTGTTGCAAAATCAGCATCAATAACCCATTTTCCGCTTATGCTATCGTCTGACAATTTTTTTAGTCTTTCTTTATCTTCTATGACTATAAATCTCCAATGTTGGGTATTGAGACCTGAACCAGTTGATCGTGCAGCTTCTAGGATTTTCATTTTAATTTCAAAAGGGACCTGTTTTTTAATAAATTCTCTTACTTCAAACTTGCTTGAAATACATTCAAAAGTATCCATATAATCTATAATCTTTTACTGCTTTAAAAATTAAAAAACTTTTAGTTAATAAAGTTTTTGGATGTTATTGGTAAAGAACCTTTTTCGTTAAATATGCTTAGAAGTGTCCATAAAATTTTCTTATTTACTATTTTTTACATTATATCTTTTTTTTATTTCTTTAGTCTTTTACAAATAAAATAAATGTTCTGTAAAGATTGAAAACACCCTGTTTTAATTTTATACTCGAATTGTGATTAAAATTAACGAATATTATTATTCTTAAATTATATCATTAAGAATATAATTATAATTGCGTACGAAAAATTATATACGAAAGAAAAAGAATAATTTTTATTATATTAAAAAATGTCCGAATATCATGATATAAAAAAATTATGTGTTCTATCTAGGTTAGAAATAGAAGATTCTGAAATTCAACAAACCGCTAATAAAATCAAAGAGATAATAACTTTTTTTAATAAATTAGATGAATTTGAACCTGGTGAAAATATAGAAGGGCACAAAAAACAAAATGATATAATCACAGATAGTTATTTAAAGTTGGAAAAGAATATTGATGATTTAAGAGACGATAATCCAAATATAAAATTAGATTTACAAAAAAAAGACGCCAATATCGATATCAAAGAAAAAGAAGAGAGTACATCTTTTAATTTTAATTTCCATATGAAGAAAAATGGATATGTGATAGGACCGCGGATTTAAAAAATGTCTGAATTATATAAGTTATCAGGTTTCCAGATCTCTCAAAAAATTAAAAATCGAGACATATCTGCAGAAGAATATATTAACTTGATTTTTAAAAGAATTAACAAGATAGACACCAATATCAATTCCATCATAACAAAGAATTACGATTCTGCTTTAATCAAAGCAAAACAAATTGATAAGAAAATTAAAAATAATGAAAAGACCGGAGACTTGTTAGGGATTCCAATAGGAGTTAAAGATAATATCTCTGTTACAGGTTTAAAAATTACCTGTGCATCAAAAATCCTACAAGATTATATATCTCCTTACAATGCTACTGTAATTGATCGACTGGAAAAGGAAGATGCCTTAATAATTGGAAAATTAAACATGGATGAATTTGGGATGGGAACCAGCTCAGAATATTCCTTTTATGGATCAGTCCATAACCCATGGAACGTTGAATATGTTGCGGGCGGTTCATCTGGTGGAAGCGCTGCGGTTGTTTCTTCTTTACAGGTTCCCATTTCGTTAGGCTCTGATACTGGGGGTTCCATTCGATGCCCAGCTAGTTTTTGTTCTGTTATTGGCATGAAACCTACGTATGGAACAGTAAGTAGATATGGGCTGGTATCGTACTCAAATTCACTTGAACAAATAGGTCCCATTGCCAGAACGATCACTGACATAGTTTTAGTTTTAAATACTATTTGTGGTGTCGACTCAAATGATAATACAACATTCAATAAACAATTTGAATATAAAATAAATAATGTTGATGATGTAATATCAAAAAAATATAAAGTTGGAGTAATAACTAATTTAATTAATAGTTCGGAAAAACAAATTGCCCAAACAATTTATAACAAAATAACGTTACTAAAAGAATATGGTTTTAATGTTCAAGAAACAAACATTAATTATTCTGATTTTGCATTAGCATCATATTATATTATTGCCACTGCAGAGGCAAGCAGCAATCTGTCAAGATTTGATAATATTCGCTATGGTTTTGATTTTAATCCTGAAGGTTATGAATGGAACAGTTACTCTTCCCAAGTTCGGTCAAATTTTGGAGAAGAAGTAAAAAGAAGAATATTAGTTGGGTCTTTTGTCCTTTCTGCTGGCTATTATGGAAAATATTATTTAAAAGCTCAAAAAATACGAAATATGATAAAAGATGAATTTAATAAGTTGTTTAAAATTTTTGATGTCTTATTGTTACCCACAATGCCTATATTACCTTTTAAGATTGGTGAAAAAGGCTCTACTCCTTTAGAACTGTATAACCTAGATATTTATACAATCCTTGCAAATTTATCTGGATTACCTGCTATATCTATACCTGCAGGTTTTAGCAAAGACGGATTACCTATAGGTATGCAGCTATTGTCAAATGAATTTAATGAACAAATATTATTAGATATTTCAACTTTATTTGAAAAAAATGATAAATTTAATGAGTGGAGTCCCAAGATATGATCCATTCTAACGAGGGAATTGAACAACTTGAGAATCTAAAATCAAATGTAAATAGTAGAGTTAGCCACACTATTGATGAAAATATAAAGATTGGTCTGGAAATACATTGTCAGCTAACTGGTTTGGGTACAAAACTTTTTTGTAATTGTTTTTCTGATTATAGGAACATAGAACAAAATAAAAATACATGTCCAATTTGTTTGGGCCTTCCAGGATCTTTACCGTTATTGAATAAAAAAGCAGTCGAGTATGCCGCAATGATGTGTATATCCTTTAATTGCGATGTTCCTGAAAAAATTACATTTTATAGAAAAAATTATTTTTATCCTGATTTACCAAAGAATTTTCAAATAACACAGTACAATTCATATGAACTAAGTAGTATTGGTTATGATGGATATTTATCATATCAGGACAATAACGAGGATATTCCATCTGAAACAGAGTATGGGAAAATTATAAGGATCAAAAGAATTCAATTAGAAGAAGATCCAGGTAAAATTGTTTATGAAGACAATAACTCAAAAATAACTAACTACTGTTTAATAGATTATAACAGAGCTGGTGTAGCCTTGGTAGAAATTGTAACAGAGCCGGATTTTAACAATGCTATAGATGTAAGACTATTTCTTAATAAAATTACCAATATTTTTGAATATTTGGGCGTATCAGATCCAACTTTAGATGGAGCAGTTAGATGTGATGTAAATGTTTCAATTAAAAGCGGTAAAAAAGTAGAAATAAAAAATATTAGCTCATTTAAAGACGTAGAAAAATCGATATTTTATGAAATTACCCGTCAAAAAACATTATCAATTCACGAAATAAAAGTTAAATCTGAAACTAGACATTGGGATGAAAAAAGAAAAATAACTATTCCAGCAAGGATGAAAGAGGAAGAAGATGAATACAAGTATTTTCCAGAGCCAGATATTCCTCGAATCATCTTGGGTTCTAATTTCAAAATGAAGATTAAAGAAAAAATGCCTGAATTGCCAGTTGAAAGATTAAAAAGATATAAAGATATTCATAAACTTTCCAACCACATCTCAAACATTCTTATAAATAATAAAAAAGTGAGTGATTTTTATGAAGAATCCGTGAAAATTTACAATTCTCCAAAAGAAATATCAAACTGGATTATAAATGAACTTCTTTCCAAAATAAATAACGATGAAGAAATTAATGAATCTTCTAGTAGTCATTACAATAAAAATAGATTTTTTAATACATCAGTAACACCTCAACTAATTGCAGATATTGCAAAATTGGTCGAAGGAACCGCTATTAATAGAAATACTGCTAGAGATTTATTCTATAGTTGTATTAAAACAGGAGAAAGCCCTATCAAATTAAGTAAAACAATAAAAATAGAAAAAATTTTAGAGCCAGATATTTTAACCAAACATATCGACGATATTTTGAAACATGAAAAACATCTAATGCAACAGTCTACTACCAATCCAAATGTTTATAATTTCATTTTGGGAAAAGTAATGAAAAATACCAGGGGAAGGGCAGATCCACAATTAACGTTAAAATTGATTAAAGAAGTATTAGAAAAAGAAAAAAATCTGTAACTAATTAAATAATTCATTTTTATATTTTTGTTCTTTTAAACGTAGCTTTTTTTTATTAATTAATTAATCAACTAAGTTTAAATATGATATTTATTTATTTTAATTGAATTAAAGTATCCAAGTGCTTCATAATTAAAGGCAAAAAAGAGCCTATATCTGTTACTATTCCTATTGCCTGTGCAGTACCTCTATCTAGCAATTTTGTCACTACTGACTGGTTTATGTCTACTGCAATTACCTTTACTGATGCAGGTATCATGTTACCAACTGCTATTGAATGAAGCATTGATGAAAACATCAAAACTAATTTAGCATCTTTTAATAATTTTTTATATTGACTTTGTGCTTCAACAATATCAGTAATGACATCTGGTATTGGGCCATCATCCCTTATTGAACCACACAAGACAAATGGAACTTTGTTAATTACACATTCATACATTATTCCATTTTTAAGAATTTTATCCTCTACCATGGTTTTAATTGAGCCTGCTTTGAAAACCTCATTTACAATCATCATGTGATTACGATGGCCCCGAATTGCTAAAGTCCCATCATCAACATGCATACCTAATGAGGTTCCTAGCAATGCATTTTCAATATCATGTACAGCTAAAGCATTTCCAGCCAGAATTCCATCTACATAACCATTCCTAATTAGTTTCGCTAAGGTTTCAGCAGAACCAGAATGAACTATTACAGGTCCTGAAACTACAATTATTTTTCCACCTTCTTGTTTGGTTTTATACAAGTCATCTGCAACTTTTTTTGCTATTTGTTGAGAAGGTCTTTCACTTGAACTTGCGCTACTCATGAATTGAAACATGTCAACTCCGTCTCGAGGGCGTTCCTGCGGAGTTATTTTAATTCCTCTTTCTCCAATTACTATTAGATCTTCTTTTTTAACATCTCTATTAGTTTTACATTGTGCAATTTTGTTATTTGGATCTAAAACAATGCATTTATCCATCATCATATTTTCAACATTTATCCATTCTCCATGAAAGAAAATTTGTGTTGGGTTATTGGTTGTACTATAAAAGTCATCTGGTAAAACCATATCTTTTGGTGATGTCATGTATTTTACTTCATCTAGTGAGATGGTAGTTGCCCCTTCACGAAAAAGAAATTCTAAAATATTAGACAAATGTTCTTTATTGTTTCCTTTAACAATAAGCCTAGCATAACTGTAATCCTGTTTCCTTTTTCCAATCGAAAATTCTTCAACTGTAAAATCACCCTTTAAATCCATAATATTATCAAAAATACGCGTGAGAATTGAAGAATCTACCAAATGTCCTTTAACTTCTATTTCTTGTTCAAATTTTTCCAATTATGATAAAAGAAACTAAATAGGTTTTAAAATTTCTTTTTATAATATAGTAAGATCATATTTAAACTGGTAATGATAGATTACCAAAATATTGCTCGATACCTGCTTTTGTTTTTAAATTATTTTCTATTTCAATTTTTTTCTCCTCTGTAAACCAGTTAGCAATAGCTTTAGCTATTCCATTTTTATCGCATATTGCGATAAGGTATCCATTATCTCCATTTACTATACCATAATAATTTTCTTCTCCAACTGGTTCCCAGATGTTTGTTTTATTGTCTTTGAGAGCAAGAGCAGGCATTACTTGATTTTGGTTGTCATCAATAAATTTTGATAAAAACTCTTGTGCGTCTTTTACTCTCTTCTCACCAATTTTTAAAGCTACAAAATATTGCATATATCTATCTATTTATTTAGATATAGTAATATTTGTTGTATTTCATCAATATTTTGTATTTGTTTATTATATTTCACTTTATAATTAGCTGTTATATACCTTAGAGCAGAATCAAAAAATGGTTTTACATCTTCTTTTTTTATATTTTTATTGTTATCTAAATAATATTTGGCTTGTATTGCCATTTCTAACTTATCAATGAAATGAATCAAATTAGAGGTATTTGATTTATTTTCATCAAACTCTTTCCATAATTTAATATATTTCTTTTTTATTGCAGTACTAGGAATCTTTGAAAATATATTGTTAATTGCAAAGTTTTCTAATTTTTTTTTCTTTTCAATTTCTATTGATTCAGGCATAAAATCCCCAATAACAGATTCACCTAAATCATGTATTAATGCCATTTTTATCATTTTTATGGTTTTTGTTTGTGTGAAATTATTAAACTCAGAAAATATCAGAGCTAGAACTATCATTGTTAGGGTATGTTCTGCTACTGATTCTGGGTGATCTAAAAGTAATTTTTTTTTCCAACCTGTTCGTTCTATTTCTTTTAATTTATAAAAATGACCTAAAAATGACAATATTTCTTGAATGTAAAATTTTTGTTCATCCATTTATTATTATTGTAATAAATCTATTTTATAAAATATCTAATATGGATTATTATAGGCAATTATTCGTGGAATATTCGATATAAGAGTATGGATGTCTAATATTTTGTCTACAAAAATTGTTAAAAATGTTGTGACGATTGAGAAAACAATGGTAAAAAGCAATATCATCAACACATTGGTGATTTGCATCATTTTTATAAAAATATATTATAAAATCAATTTAATTCTTTGCAAGAGAGCCTAAAAATAAAGTATAGCAAATTATAAGATTAATTTAATTTCATTTATTAAATAGATTTTTTTGTCATTTATTTCTCTAAATTATAATAACTATTACAAAATTATATTTTATTATTACTTGAAAAATATTATCCGAAAATTAAATAATATAATTTTGTTTTACTTTGTAATGAAAATCGAATTCTACTTCGGTTTCCATGGAATATCTGAAATATTGTTGAGCTTATTAATAACTCTTGAAAGAACAAAAAAAAGATCAGATAGTCTATTCAAATATATCAAACACAATTTATCAATTTCATTATTTAAGAATAAACTTGTAATATGTACTTCAGCTCTCCTAATTATC
>JBBRRG010000062.1:0-7541 GCA_038200895.1 Candidatus Nitrosocosmicus sp.
TTCGTGTATTTTTGGTGCCATAAGCATAGAGGGAAATAATCAGCTATTCAGACAGTACGATGTATTCAATGGAGATACATTTCTTGATTATCTAAAGAAAATACATGATAAATTTCCAAAATGTTATTTATTTATGGATAATGCATCGCCTCATTATAAATCAAAGAAGGTACTAAAGTATTTTGAAGAAAACAAGGATACTCTAATCCCTGTATTCCTTCCAACTGCATCTCCAGAGTTCATGGTAATGGAAGAGGTATGGAATATGGCCAAACGTGATTTATTTGTCCTAAAATATTATCAATCATTTGCAGATTTAAAGAATAGGATATCCAGATATTTCAGAACAAAAAGATTCAATCTTAATATGAGAAACTATTTGCTACGAGGTGCAATTTAGAGAACACATGCTAATTGGTATGGTAACTAAGAAATGAAAGATTCTATTATAAAAGGATAGATTATCTGGGATTTGATAGAAAATAAACGAAAATTTAAATAAATCATTGTTATTTAATAAAACTAACAGTTCCCATTTTCCATTAATTTAATTGATTTATTAAATCATATTATAGTTATTGCAAAAATTTGGATGGAATTTGGAAAAAAGTATAATATTAGCCTATTAATAATTGCAAGAGTGTATAGTTAGTTGATCAAATACAGAAGAAACAGCCTAATCTATGGGGTTACAATTGTAACAGGGATAATCGTATTGATTTCTTTAATAATTGCTGGAAATGTTTCTACATTTGCTGATAAAACCTATATAAAAAATATATTTTCAAATGGTTATAATAAAATATTAAATTCTGAAATTAAAGGTTATAGTGAAAATGGTCATTTTTATAATATTCAATATATAATCGATAAATCCGGATTCAAAAAAGCTCCAGACTTTGCTCAAATTACAGGTTATATTAATACAGAACCAATAAAACTTGCAGATTTAAATGGAAAGGTTATACTTGTACATTTTTGGACATTTGATTGTATTAATTGTAAACACACTATTCCTTACCTAAATAACTGGTATCAGAAATATGCAGGCAAAAATTTCACAATTATTGGTGTTCACAGTCCTGAATTGGGATTTGAAAAAAATATTGATAATGTAAAGACTGCAGTACAAAAATATGGTATAAAATACCCGGTGTTACAAGATAACAATTTCGGAACTTGGAATGCATATGGAAATCAATATTGGCCAAGAGATTATCTTATTGATACTCAAGGATTTATAAGATATGATCATATTGGGGAAGGAGATTATGCTAAAACCGAAAATACAATTCAGTCATTACTTTCAGAAGGAACCTGATGAGAAATGTAAAAAAGAATCTTGCATATGCATCGTAGTAGAAAATTACACACTTTGGTTTTTTCTTGTCAGTTTCATATTTTTTCATATTTAAATTATGTTTTATTATTCAATCTGTAATATTTTATTTATATTCACGTATGAATAATATCCTACTCAAATCATTTTATATCCAACTAACGATTAGTCAAATTTGTTCTATTTGTATCTAATCCAAAACAATGTTGGTTTAAGCAGACACCTATGAATAGGATGATTTATGATTCATTTTCCAATACATTATGATTTGCTTCAAGAATTGATTACATTATTGTACTGAACCTGTAAAAAAATACGTGCAGGCCTCTAGAACATTATAGTTATATAGGAATATCCTTGACCATTTTCAATTTAATTGTAAAACAGTAAAAAAAGAAATTCAATTGATTATTTCTATAGTGATTAAAAAAGATATGGTGGTATTTTGGATATAATATGGAAATAACTATTTTAACAAATTTAATTTATTTGATTCGTGGTAGCTGTAAGCATAATAGTTTCAGCACTAGCGGGTGTGGCATCATTTCTTTCTCCTTGTATTCTACCAATTTTACCCGCCTTCTTAGCATACCTTAGCGGTACTGCAGCCAACGAGTTACAGGTAACAGTATCTCAGCGGACCGAAAAAACGAATTTAAAATCATTTGATATAGACAGTAATAGGTTATTTGATAACGTACAAACACCCTCCACACTTAAATCAGATAATACAAATTCATATAATAGCCAGACTAGATCAAAAGACGAGTTAACCAAATCAATTGATTTAAATAAATCTCATCTTCGTCTCAATATCTTTCTTAATACTGTTTATTTTGTCCTTGGTTTCTCACTAATCTTTTCTGTATTAGGGGTAATTCTAAACAGTGTTCTTAGTACATTAGGAATTGAATTTCGGAATTCACTTACAACTATTGGAGGAGTCATCATAATCGGATTTGGAATATATCTTATAATCTCTATCAAGTTACACATTCTTAATTTCGAAAAAAAGATTACTAAAATACCGCGGTTTAAAACAAGCTATTTTACATCCTTTGTATTTGGAGCTGCCTTTGCAGCTGGATGGACGCCATGTGTTGGACCTGTTTTGGGAAGTACATTTGTATTAGCATCAACCGCACCTGGAGCTGCATTTAATTCATTATTAGCTTATTCTTTAGGATTGGGTGTGCCTTTTCTTATTACTGGTGCGTTCTTTTCCCGATCTACGCACTTAATAAGAAAAATTACAAAACATCTAAAATACTTTAATCCTGCGATGGGTGCAATATTGATAATATTAGGAATTTTAGTATATACAAATCAGCTAACATTAGTTGGAAACTTTCCATTTGTAGATAAAATATCAAATTTAGAAGGAAATCTGTTTGGAAATGGCTAACTTTTTTAAATAAAAATGAACATGAAAATGAATAGAGACAATCTAAGTGCTTTAGTAATGGGTATTGTAGTAATAGCACTAATTGCAGGTTTTGCAATATATTTCAACAGCCCATCTCTTAATAATAAAGGAGAAACTGGAACAACAGTGGGAAAACCTGACCAAAAGTTCATACCACTGTCTCAAAGCAGCAATGGAAAAATAATAGATAAATCTCAATTTAACATTGCACCAGAATTTCAAAAAATTAGTGGATACATAAACACCAATAGTAGTCAACCTTTGACAATGGCAAATCTAAAAGGAAAAGTAGTACTGGTTGAGTTTTGGACGTATAGTTGTATTAATTGTATACGAAATCTTCAATATCTTATTGACTGGAGTACAAAGTATGTCGATAAGGGGTTAGTAGTAGTTGGTGTACATACACCCGAATTTGAATTTGAAAAAAATATTAATAATGTAAAGACTGCAGTACAAAAATATGGTATAAATTACCCGGTGCTTCAAGACAATGAGAAGAAAACTTGGAATGCATATGGAAATCAATATTGGCCAAGAACATATTTAATTGATATAGAAGGATATACAAGATATAATCATATAGGAGAAGGTAATTATTCTGAAACAGAAAACCTAATTCAATCCTTGTTATTAGAAAGAGGATCTGAATTTGATTTAAAAAGATTAGGTTTTAATCATTCAAGTAATACAAATAATACAACTATAATAAATCATATTTTTCAATCTGTAGATTTTGCCAAAATAAAGACACCCGATCTCTATCTGGGATATGACTTTACAATAAACCCATTTGGAAATCCAGAAGGTATTCATCCAGGACAAAGCGTAACATATACCATACCATCATCTAATTCAACTCTTAAACCTAATACAATATATCTAGAAGGAAAATGGAAAAACAATCATGATAATGTGGAATTACAAAGCGATACTGGACATATAATATTAAACTATTCTGCAAAGTCTGTAAACCTGGTAGCAGGTGGTACAGGTCAAGGAATAGTTTATGAAGATAAGTCTTTGTTATCACATAATTCCAAAGGTGCAGATACACAAAATGATTCTAAATTTACAATTGATTATCCAAGGCTGTATAACATAGTAAATCATCAATCATATGATGGTGTTCATTCAATAGTAATAGATGTTAAAGGAAAAGGATTTCAGGCCTACACGTTTACATTTGGATAGCGTAAACCATAAAAGTCTATTCTCCAAATGATTTATTCACTCAAGTTTGTTGCATTTTTATCTCATTGTTTGCAGAATTGCAAATCCAATCATAAATCCAATGACCGCACCAAATGTCGATAACCAGTTTTTTTCCCTATGTGCTTTGGGTATCATGTCATAGTATAGCATATAGAATATCCCTCCCGCGGATACGGCTAATATTAATCCAACAACATGCATCATTTCTTGTAAAAAGAATAATCCTACTGATCCAAGAATTATGGGAATTATTGATACTATTCCTATAGCAGTTAGTGCTTATTTGCTATTACTAAATGCTGTTTTACCTGTTCTCATTTCACGATATGATGCAATACCTTCAGGAATATTTTGAATGCCAATTAAAATAGCAATTACAAAACCTGGACCTGCTGCCACCGATGCTCCAAAAGCAAGGGCCTCAGGAATCATATCTAAACCAATTCCTAATAAAATACCTGCACCGCCTCCTTTTCTCACTGCGATTACATCTGCTATTGCAAATATTACGGCACCACCTAGAAAACATATTAGTGTCATTGTAATTCCAATAATCTTTTCGGCCTCAAATAAAATTCCAAATATGGCTGCAGACATCAGAATTCCTGCTCCAAATGCTGTTAAAAATAGTATTTGAGGCTCGGCAAAGTTGATGTATTTTGACATCAATGCACCGATGAATGATGTGCCTCCAGCAAAAGCAGATAGTGCAATCACATTTATAATGTCTATGATTTCTGTGGTCATTTGTAATAATCAAATTGAAGGAGAATATTTAGCGTAATGTTTTTGGTCAACATAGAAACAGTATGTAACTATCGTACTAGAGGTATAAGAAAAATATCATATACACTACTTCTGATCTTTTGAGTAATTTCGACAAATCAAAAGTATTGATATATACTCCTTCAGATTAGAAAAAAAGAAGATATTATTGCAAATGTCCTATAATTTTGATTATTCTGGATGGTGCTCCATATCATGTTGAGTTAGTTCTTCTTTTGAGTTAAAGGAAAATCCTTCACACTTTGCGCATTTAAAAGGTTTTTCGTTTTGAGATGACATTTGATTAATCATATTCATTATTATATATAAAATGTGTGATAATTTATTGTACAATAATATTGTACAATAAATTTTATTATTTAATTGTACAATTTATTATCTAAAAGTTATTATAATTTATATACAATAAATCATACTTGCAAAAATTCGATCTTATAGTTATTGGTGGTGGTTCAGGTCTGGATATTGCTAGTGCTATAGCTCAGCATGGTCTCAAAGTAGCTATTATTGAAAAAGATAGGATGGGAGGTACCTGCTTGAATAGGGGATGTATACCATCTAAATTACTAATACATAGTGCTAATGTAGCTGAAACAATAAAAAATGCAGAGATATTCGGTATTAAAGTTAATGGCTTTTCTATAGATTTTCAGAAAATAATGGCAAGGGTAAATGGAATCACTGATTCTGATTCAGATGAAATAAAGAATGGTTTGCTGCAAACAGAGAATCCAAAGCTCTTTACAAAGGAATGCAAATTTGTCGGAAAGAAGGAAATTGGATTTGAGACAAAAGGAGGAAATAACAAAGACGATGGTGATGAAATCATAACAGCAGAAAAAATCTTGATTGCTACTGGAACTAGACCTAATGTCCCAAAAATAAAAGGTCTTGCGGAATCAGGGTATATTACGAGTACTGAAGCATTACGCCTCAAAAAACAACCTCGTATGATTACATTTATTGGTGGGGGATACATAGCCTGTGAGCTGGCACATTTTTTTGGTAGCCTGGGAACGAAAATTCATATAATCCAGCGTAACAATGTAATGATTCCAAATGAAGATGAGGAAATATCACACAAATTCACTGAAGTTTTTGCTAAAAAGTATAATGTACATTTAGGATATGATGTAGAATCAGTTACAAAAAACAATATTGGTAGTGATAGCAGTGACAAAAGTACATTCCATGTCATGGCAAAAAACAATTCTGGAAAAACACTTGAGATTGATTCGGATCAAGTTCTTGTTTCTGCAGGAAGAGTTCCTAACACATCTGCCCTTACCTTGGAAAAAACTGGTGTAAAGGTCAATGAAAAAGGTTTAATCATGGTTGACGAATATCTTGAGACATCTATGAAAGGAATTTTTGCATTAGGTGATGTTGTAGGTAGATATCCATTCAAACATAATGCAAATCTTGAGGCTCAATACGCTTATGGTAATATTTTAAATCATGATAAAAGAACACCAGTAGATTATGCTGCAATGCCTCATGCCATATTTAGCTCACCGCAAGTTGCAGGTGTTGGTTTTACAGAACAGGAATTAAAAAAGAAAGGTATAGAGTATCTAAAGTCCACATATCCATACATTCAGACCGGCATGGGTGAAGCAATAGATGATAAAGATGGATTTGTTAAATTCCTTGTTAATAAAAATGATAGAAAAATTCTAGGATGTCATATCATTGGAACCGATGCGTCTACTTTAATCCATGAAGTACTGGTATCTATGAGAACAGGTGATGGGAAAATAGGTAGTATTGCCAATACCATCCATATTCACCCTGCACTTTCCGAAGTGATTGCCAGGGCTGCTAGCAGCATATAAAATAAACCATAAATATTCTTTTTAGCGATGATAAAATGGAATACTGAAAAACATAGACATTTATTTTAATCTTATGGAATGAAAGGAAATAGCAGATATGTAATTAATGATTTAGTTAAAAAACCGTATAATATAAGGTCAGGATTTGTGCATTCTAATAGAGACAATACGGAAGTAGATATGTATAACAAAATTTTACTTGTTGGGCACAATATTATTATCGAAACTCTATCAGAATTCTTGAAACTTGAGGATAAATCAATTACTACGTAAATGAAGGAAATGGCCTATGTCTTAAAAGACACTTGACGAAATAAAATATGAGAAGACAATAACACCTAAAACTTTTCCATGATGACTAATTAATGGCACCTTATTTCGCAATTTTTATTGTATAAGGTACTATATAAAAAATTACTTGAGAGTAATAACAATAGATATTACTGCTACCAAATTTAGTATCCACACCTATCTTCTGAAGATGGTGTATGATTATCTGGACTTGTTGATGAAGTATCGCCTTCTTTAGTCGAAATCTTATCATTTGATTTGTCTTTATCCTTTGATTTTGAGTCAGATTTAGAATCAGATTTAGGTTCCTTAGATGGAGTGTTATCCTTTGGTTTGTCTTTATCTTTAGATTTGGAATCAGATTTGGTTTCTTTAGGCTTTTTGTCACCTGTCTCTACTCCAAACGATTGATTAATCTGTTCTGAAGAAGTTAATGCAGTGGATAACACTGATGATATAAGCGATAGAATAACAAACAAAGCAACTGAATGTTTTCTCAATAAAAATAAACCTATTGTCCCTTTATTTCAATTATGTTATTTTTTTGTATCTTTCTAACTAAACCCTTATATCTCCAATATCGTATCTTTCTTTTATCAAATAGTCATTAACTAACAAAATGATTGTATAAAAAATTGCTCAATGAAAG
>JBBRRG010000063.1:0-7458 GCA_038200895.1 Candidatus Nitrosocosmicus sp.
CCAGTTTCTTTAATTATTTGTGATTTTATTTCTTTACCTATAACGCTTTGAAAATCTCTTACAATTGTAGGAAATGGGTGAGGTCCCATAACTGTACCTATCAGATAATGAGTAGTCTTTACATTTGTTATCCAATCACGTAATGCCTCGTTCACAGAATCTTTTAATGTCATTGAACCTGATGTTACAGAATTAACTTTTGCGTTTAGTAATTTCATCCTAAAAACATTTGATTGTTGTCTTTCAACATCTTTTGCACCCATATAAATTTCTGTTTCCAATCTAAATATCGCAGAGGCCATTGCAGTTGCAACACCATGCTGACCAGCACCTGTTTCTGCAATAATTCTTTTTTTCCCCATTTTATGAGCTAATAGACCTTGACCAATCGTGTTGTTGATTTTATGAGCTCCGCTATGTAACAGATCTTCTCGTTTTAGGAAAATCCTAGGACCTTTTAAATAATTAGTTAAATTTTTGGCAAAGTACAGAGGGGTGGGTCTTCCAGCATAATTTTGTAATAGATTAGCAAGTTCTTTTTGAAATTGATTATTTTTTTTTAATTTTTGATAATTATAATCTAACTCATCTAGAGCCGGGATAAGAGTTTCTGGAACATATCTTCCCCCAAAAATACCAAATTTTCCTACATTATTCTGTTGCATCTGATAAATTAAATAAAATTATTTCCTGTTACTTAATGCTTTATCTATTAACCTTTAATATGTGAAATAGAGTTCATTAATTTCTGTCCCTATTTTATCGATATTTTCCATTAGACTAGTTCCTATTAAAAATGCATCTGCTCCAGATTCCTTCAAATACCTAATGTTGTTTTTTGAATATATTCCACTTTCTGACAGAATTAGATTATTATTTTTATTGCAAGATAAAAGAATTTTTTTTGTTATATTCAAATCAATTTGAAGTGTATCTAAATTTCTATTATTAATTCCAACAATGTCGCACAATCGATCACAATTATTATTTAATTGTATAACCTCTTTAAATTCATCTTCAAAATGAGTTTCTATAATAACTTGTAGTCCAATTTTCTTTGCATATTCGCTGAATTTTTCTAAACTGCCTTCTGCCATATTCTTGTCAAAAATTGTCTTGATTAAAAGAATACAATCTGCTCCTATTTTTTTTGCGACTTTTATTTGCACTTCGCTAACTATAATATCCTTCATTAATATTGGCAACCGTGTTTTTTTTCTAGTTTTTAGAATAAAATCTATAGAGCCGTTAAAAAGAAATGGTTGAGTTAATATTGAAATTCCACAGGAATGTGCTTTTTCCATTTCTGAAACTATTGTTTCTAAATTAATATTTTTAATATTTACAAGTGTACCTTTTGAAGGTGAAGCAAATTTTATTTCAGTTATCAGAGGGACATGAAAACAATCCATTAAATTTTTTTTCAGGTTTATTTTTGCATGATTCTCAAAATTAATTTCATCTCTTATTTCATAACAACCATTATCAATAGCTTTAAATGAATTGTTAACCAGGGTCTTTATCCAGGGGTTCTCTCCAAAGAACTTTAAATTATTAGATGTCATAATAATTCAATCATTCTATATCAATGAATTTCCAAGTTAGGATGATTAATTATAAAAGTTAGTATATCTATCTTTTTTTTGGTGCTGAGATTGATTTTTAACTGCGTTTATTAATATATCTAAACAACTATTTTCTGTAATTTCACCATTAACAACCTTTGAAGAAAGATTTATGATATCAAAATAACTTTCTATAGTTGAACTCATCTTATATAAAATATCTGTTTTTTTAATAAGGTTCTTTATCCTTAGGGTATGATAATTAATGTGGATTTCATTTGCTTCGTCAAAGTCCACTCCATAAATATCGGAGATTTTTAAGCTAATATTTTTCTCATTTTCCTTCGAAATGTTTTTGTGCAATAAATCTATCGCATTTTTTCCTTTCAAGATGCTTTCGTTATTTTTATTATCAGAACTATTATCATTGACTTTAAAAGAATTCATTATAAGAATAGTAATTATTAGTAAAACGTGATACAAATACTTTTCATTTTTTAATGCTTTGACTTAATGTATCAGATTAGATTATTTTCAGATTAATAATAAAGAATAATAAAACCTGAATTCAATAATCTAAATCATGTATAGCCGAATTCTTATCATCCTTTCTGTATTATTATTAAATACCTATCAGATCTGCCCATACTTCAATCTGTATATTCAATAAAATAAAAATAGGTAAAAATTAACAAATTATTATCTAGTAAAATAATAATTTTATAAACACTTAATTATAGATAAGAGGGTTTACCTTTTCTATAAAGTTATGATTATTCCTCCAAAATTTATATTTGTTACCGGTGGTGTTATGTCAGGTTTAGGGAAAGGAATTGTAACTTCATCAACTGCAAAATTATTACAATTATGTGGATTAAAAGTATCCTGTATAAAAATTGATCCTTATCTCAACTATGATGCTGGAACTATGAATCCACTTGCTCATGGAGAGGTTTTTGTTACTGAAGATGGTGGCGAATGTGATATGGATGTTGGAAATTATGAACGCTTTTTAGATTTAAATTTAACATCCGACCATAATATTACTACTGGTAGAATATTTTCAAATGTGATTAAATCTGAAAGAGAAGGGAAATACTTAGGTCAATGTGTTCAAATAATTCCACATATAACTGATGAAATAAAATATCAATTAAGAGATATTTCGCTAAAAGAACATCTTGATATATTAGTTGTAGAATGCGGTGGTACGGTTGGAGATATCGAAAGTTTACCTTTTCTAGAAGCATTAAGGCAAATGAAATTGGAAGACGAAAATTTTGGTACTTGTTTTATCCATGTTACTTTGGCTCCTATTTTGGATACCGTAGGCGATCAAAAAACTAAACCTACCCAACATAGTGTTCAGGAATTGCGTAGAATTGGCATACAACCAGATCTTTTAACTGTTAGATGTAAAACACAATTAACTAGGGATACTATAAGAAAAATATCTCTCTTTGCAAATATTTCATCAGACTCGGTTATGTCTTGTCACGATGTATCATCTATTTATTCTATTCCAGAAATTCTTTATGAACAGGGAATTACAAAAGTAATTCTGAAAAAATTAAATTTATCTGGAAAAATAGATACTTCATACTGGCAAAAAGTTTCTAAAACCTATACTACCTTTAATGAGTATGTAAAAATTGCAATAATTGGAAAATATGTTGATTTGAAGGATAGCTATGTTAGTGTTTATCAAGCCTTATTGCATTCAGGAGCAAAAATTGGAACAAAAATAGAAATTGATTGGATAGATTCCGAAAAATTTGAAATACAAACTGATGGGATTTTAAATTCTGACATATTAAACAAAAGATTAAAATCACTTGATATCTATGATGGTATCCTTGTACCTGGTGGTTTTGGAAGTAGAGGTAGTGAGGGGATAATCAATGCCTCAAATTATGCAAGAGAAGTTAATATACCATATTTAGGAATTTGCTTTGGTTTTCAATTAGCAATTATTGCATTTGCAAGAAACATTTGCAAATTACCTGATGCAAACAGCACTGAAATAAATCAAAACGCAGACAATCCTGTAATAATATATATGCCTGAACAACAACGAGTAAAAAATTATGGAGGCACTATGCGCTTAGGTTCGCATAAAATCGAATTGGATCATAATTCCATTGCACATAAAATTTATAATAATACTTCAATTACCCGAAGACATAGACATAGATATGAATTTAATCAAAATTTCAAAGAAACTTTAGAGAAACATGGTATGAGATTCACTGGATCATCTGATGATAAAAAAAGAATAGAAATATTGGAAATACCTGGACATATATTTTACTTTGGAATTCAATATCATGGAGAATTTCATAGCAGGCCAGGAAAACCTGAACCATCATTTGAGCATTTTATTAAAGCATCGATAAAAAATAAAAGGAAAAAAAATAATCAAATTTTCAATTCATAAATTTTTTGTCTTGCATCTCTTAAAGATATTTTTTTTTTGACATATCCTCTATTGAGAAGATGTGATAACGAAAGCCTGATTGTTCTTTCTGGTAACATTGTTTTATTTATAAGATCTTTTTGTGTCATTGTTCCTTCGTATTCTAAAGTTTTTAAAATTAATTTTGCACTTGGAGGCATTTTTAAAAGATCTTCTGCATATTTTACTTTCTTTTCAATGATATTTGTAGCAGAATAATTATTATTTAAGGTAACAAGTTTAGCCGGAAATTCATGCTTATGACACTGTAATTTATCGGTAATTTTTATTCTAAAAGTCCCATCCAATATTACTTCGCAATGATGACTTGATGTTATATCTGATATTTCAATAAAACTATTGCTAGAAACAATGAGTGGTCTTCTGGTATTATCCAAAGAGTTTACAGAAATGGCAACAAAAACATGGGAATTTTGTAATACAATCGGTCCCCCAGCGGACATCGCATATGCGGTAGAACCTATAGGCGTTGCAATAATAACTCCATCACTGTTATCATGCCAAATATCTTTATTATTGATTCGTAGAAAATGTTCCATCAAAATAGCACTTTTATTTGAAAAAATTGCTACATCATTTAATACCGGTTCTACCTCCTTATTATCAACACTTACAGCTAATCTTTCCTCTTCTCTTATTTCGTAATTTCCTGACTTCAATTTGTCTTTAATTGAATCAATTCCTTTGATATCGATTTGAGCCAAAAAACCAGTAGAATTTGATTCATAAATACCAAGTACCGGAGCCGATTGGACTGAAATTTTGTGAAAATAGTTTAGTATTCCTCTATCTCCGCCAGGAACCAATACGAGATCAACATCCTTTGCAATTTCTTGATTAGAATTATTCATCGTTAATGTATGAATGTGAGACTCTTCTAATGATTTGATTATTTGAGATAAAATAGTGGAATCTTTTCCTGTAAATCCTGATAAAGCAATTCGCATTATGTAAATCTCTGTTAAATTAAGGTAATTTAATAAAGTTTGTTTTTTTCATATTTTGTTTATTGTTAATCTCTAATTCAAATTTATCTACTCTGTCAAATAAAGAATTTTAAAGAAAGAGTAGATGATTGGATTTTATTCTATATCATGTAATTGTCTTTTCTATGAACAAGTTGTAAATTGATGCCTTTAAAATCAGTTCATTTACAATATTATTCCATTTTATATGACAGATATATATATTATAAATATTATATTTATAGATGAAAATGTAGATTAGGTCATATAATTCATTTCGCATCTATATCTTTTCATCCATCACTTCATTTTATTAAATTGTTATAATACATCTAGTTTTCCCGGAATGCAATTGGCGTTATTTTAATTCCTCGGGATAGTTGAAGTTGTTTTTCGATTCGTAGAAACCCTTTGTCAATAATTTTTGAATATTATTATTATTATTATCTAAAACACTCGAGCCATATTTAGTATATTTCCATTATGAACATTTTCTTTTATTACATTCATTGGTACTATTTTATTTGTCTTTACGTTTACAGAAATATGAATTTTAATAAACCATTTTAATTGTGAATATATTCAGGCAACATATAAGGTTAACAGAAGATTTAAAGGATAGAAATAGTTTTCAAATTAATGAATGCCTAAGAAAAGAACTAGTAGGGGTAGAACCAAAGGTGGAAAGGGAAGTTCAGGGACGGTTCATTGCAGCCAATGTGGTGCGATGGTACCTAGGGATAAAGCAAAGAAAATCACTGGAAGAATTACTTTAGTGGAACCAACTCTTGCAAAAGAATTAAAACAACAAGGGGCATATATTGCACCATCAACAGATGTAAAATTTTATTGTGTTTCCTGTGCAGTTCATAGAGGTATAGTTAAAGTACGTTCAGAAAGTGATAGAAGAAATTCAGGAAAGTTAGGTTAAATTTATTGGCTTATTCTAATATATAATTATTTTATTTATTCATTTTATCTATATCCAAGAATTAAATTATTATTTATATATGATTTTGCAAGAAAAAGTATTTGCCTATTCATAAAAAAGTTATCAATATTAATTATTGCTAGCCTATATGATTTTACTTGTTAGTATTTTCATTATTCTCTTTTTTCTGATTTGCTGCTGCTGCTGCTGTAGTTGTTGACGATGGCTGATTAGTATTGCCTAATGTTTTTTTATCTTCATTTTCTTGGTCAAAAATTATTTGAGCCACGTTTCTACCTGTTTCATTCGGATCTGTTTTATCTATATAGCTGGCCTTTGGTGGACTATAAGATTTAGGATCTTCAGATTTTGTTTGTATTTTGTTATCTGGCTCGTCTATAAACTCTCTAACATTTGTAGAAGTTTTGGATGAAAAAGAATGGTCATTATTAAATTTTGTTGAATCAGAGTTATTTCCTGACAATGAATAATTTTGATTTGTCATATCTTCTCTTTTAAATATTTGACTGAATGTTTGAATTGAAAAAAGAGGGGCCCCAAATATTTCTGATACCATTTTTAATCTTTCCAAAACCGTTATTATTGCCAGTATCGAGATTATCCACAATGATACTGATATGTTATCTTTAAAGGGAATAAATGCAATAATTGATAAAATTAATATTCTTTCTGCTCTCTCTGCAATTCCTTTTCCTTTTAGATCTATGCCAATTGATTCTCCTCTTGCTCTTGTATAGCTTACTAATAGAGCAAGCGACAATGTGACAAGTACCAAAACAGGATTGGTAAAATTACCTATCAGAATTCCTATGAATACCACTATTTCAGATACTTTGTCTATCACCGAATCCATAAATGCACCCAATGTGGATGTTTTTTTGGTTACCTTGGCAACAGCTCCATCTACAGCATCAAAAAAACCGGCAATTAATAAAAACAAACCCCCTAGGAATGTGGCTGTGTACCAATTCACTCCTATAGAAGGCGAATGTAATGAAAACATAATAGCGGAGATAATTGATAAAATTAAACCCATCCATGTCCAAAAATTAGGCCCAAACCCTAAACTTGCAAATCCTATACCTACCTTTTCAAGGAATGGATCAAATTTATTTCTTAAATTATTAAGCACGATATAATTTGACCATAATCGTGATATATAACCTTTTACTAATAAATATCATAAGTCAAAGAAAAAATATTTATCGTTTACTAATTTACTTAAATCATATAAAAATTTTGAGAAATTTAATTATTTGAGATTGTTTCTTAATTCTTTAATATTTTATAGTCCGACACTAAACATATTTGTCAGAAAAAAATAATACTAATAGAAATACTTTTACCGAAATCGAGTTTAATAAAGTAGTTGTTATAGGGCTTGGCCAATTAGGACTTCCTGTAGCCAAATATGTCAAAGAAAAGGGTTTTGATACCTATGGATATGATATTAATGAAAAAGCTATGCAAAGAGCTGAAACAAATTATGGTATTAAAAAA